>NC_010001.1:1056000-1359000 GCF_000018685.1 Lachnoclostridium phytofermentans ISDg
CATATAGGATAAAAAATATTCATCTAATTCGTACTGGGTAATTTTTCGTAAATAAACATAACAACAGCAAATTAACACCAGTGGAGCGCCAATGCATAACAAAAGTGTAGTTTTTCTTGATGGAGAAACAACATCAAGTGGAGCACTTGAATCTTCTTTTGGCTGCTCTTGCTCCTTTTTTTGAAACACAAAGCTAAAGCAAGTAACACTAATGAATGCAAAGACACATACTGCTGTAAAATCAGATACAATACAAATTAAAGTTATAAAGGCATCAAATCTTTCAAACGTACTTAGGATGGAGACTCCCTTGACTGATTGATAAATAGGATAGGTGAAGTTTTCTGTTAGTTTTGGCCCGTTGATGCAAAGAGATAATAGGATAGAGGCAAAGCATAGTAAAGTAAACTGTAAGATGCATCGGTATAATCTTATTTGAAAGGTTTGATGACTCTTTTGTTTGCCTTTAGTATCAGGGGCTTCATTGATATCACAAGGTAACTCTGGTTTGTGTTCAATGTTACCTAGAAAGAAAAGTAATAACATTAAATTCCCACCGATGGATGCGATACTTGGAATTCTTCTCAAATTATCGGTTAAGGAGCTAATGCTTATCGTTTTTAGATACTCTGTATGGAAACTAGGTACCGCAAAAAGAAATAAAATCCCTAGGAAAAATACTGCTGGCAGGAATAAAAATTCAGAAAAACGTAGTATTGTTTTACTTCCTTTTGAGAAAGCATATACACAAAGTAAAAATAGAAACCCAAGTAAAATATCTGCGGATATGGTTGGAAGTAGTGTGGTTTGAAGTAAAGTGGCATAGGAACCAATCTTAAATAAGATTACTAAGACACTCCAAAGTGCATAGACAAGAAGAATAAACTTAGCAATTACGGTACCAACTAAATCACTTAGAATCTCTAACAGTGAGTATCCTCGATATACATATAACACTTGATACATAAGCCAAGCAAAGACACAACCAATTACACCATAATACAATACAGCAACATATCCGGTAGAATCTCCAGATGGAGCTAGTAAGCCTGGCAAACTAGAAAAAATCGGAGTAATTGATAACAAAAGAAAAGTGTATGTGAATTGCCTGAGAGTTACTTTATTTTCCATAAGACGCACCTGTTTCTATCATATAATTTTTACCTAATTGTGAATCTGCGGAATATCGAAAGTTCACCGTCTCGATTTGAAAATCTGGGATCTCTTCTTCGGTTATTCCTTGCTCTTTGTACCTTTGGTTGATACGATTTTCTACTTCTAGCAGGTCTACTTTATGAGTCTTCATATAACTTGTTAAGGTAGCAAATTGACTTTGCATATATTGATTTTGTCTAGCGGTTAATTCTCTTATTTCTTCCGTCTCATAAAGGGAAGGTTGCTTCGTAGCCTCTTTAATATCGGTATCAAATTCAAGTTTTATGTCAGTAAAAATTTCATTTCCTTGATTTGTAACATCAATATTGCATTTGTAGTTGGTAATTTCTAATGCAATCGTAGAATTCACTTGGTTCGTGAATGCTTGTAGACTATCGTTTTCTTCTAAACTTTTCATCTGATCCGCTTGATGATAAGAAAGGTAGATTGGATAGGAACGAACTCTATTTCTAGCTAAATCAAGTAAAGAGGACATGGAGGTAGTTAAGTATTGATATAGGGAATCTCCTTTAAAAACAGCATAGCCTGAAATATAAAGAGATTGGTTGTCCTCTGTTAGATAAGGCAATAGTAGATTTCTTTTATTATCGGACAGAGCATTTAATACATCGAGCAATGTGTTGTCCGTCTTTTTTAGTAACTGCTTTTGCTTCATATCAAGAGCTTGCAGTTCCGATATCATATCCCTTTTCTCTTCTAAACCTCGAAAGATATAATCATGAATATTAGAGAGAGGAAGAAGATAAACGGAAGCATTCGTTTTAGTGGTATGCTCCCTAACAATATAATCAAGTCCCTTAAACAGCCCATCCTTGCAAACAGTATCACTAACCAAATAATAATTTGTGTGTGCAATAGTAATAGGATTACGGTTTTTTAATTGTAAGTCCACAAAGGCTTCATAGATCGTATTACCACTACCAGTTACGGCAAGGGATATTGAACTATCACCAGTTCCAGCGGCATCGCTATAGATTGCAGTAACGGTGTAGTTCGTGGATGACTTATCAATAGCGATTATTCGAACCAAATCCACGTTACTAATTTCTTGACGATTCATATTGATATAGCATAAATATAATAGTAGCAGAATAGCGAAAAAACCTAGTATTTTAAGATGATGATAGGTGCGATAATTTGATTTATTCATAGAGCAGTAGTTCCCAAAATATTATGGGAGGCACCTCCTTAACGTATTTTTTGTTTCCGGCGATTTTTTTTCGCAATTTTTTTTGGACGCAATTCAAAGTCTTTTATTGGGTAACGGAAAAATGTATCTTGAAGCACTTTTTCATGGGTGTCTACAAATGGAGTTAGATATGCGAATCCAAAACTATCTAAGCTACACAAGTGCAGACAGATGAAGATGATGCCAATCATAACACCGAAGAATCCAGCAAATGCTGCTAGAATTCCAAGAACAAATCGTGAGATACGCAGTGCGATGGCGAGGTCTTGATTAGGTACAGTAAATCCAGCGATACCGGTAAGTGCAACAACGATTACAACGACTGGAGATATAATATATGCAGAAACAGCAGCTTGACCGACCACTAAGCCACCAACAATAGACATCGCCTGACCAACGGGCTTTGGTAAACGAAGACCTGCTTCTATTAAAATCTCGAAAGAGAATAATAAACCAAGAACTTCAATCCATGAGGAAAATGGTACTTTCGCTTTTGCTTCCTGGATTGATAGTATCATCTGGACCGGCAGCAGTTGATTATGAAAGGTAGTAATTGCGATATAAAATGCAGGCAATAAAAGAGAGAGTAATACCGTAATATACCGTAGTAATCGAAAAGCAGAACTTGCCATAAAATTTTCTGAATAATCTTCTGGTGATTGTAATAACATTGGAAGTTGACATGGCAAAACATATACAAAAGGAATACCATCCACAACGATTGCGATTCTACCATCCGTAAGATTAGAGCAGCAGCGATCCGGACGTTGGGTATACATAATTTGCGGCATCAAGGTTTGCTTCGGTGGAACAATATATTCCTCGATAAAAGATGCTGCAGCGATATTATCAATATCAATGGATTGAAGTTGCTTTCTGATTTTATCCACAAGAGTTAAATCACAGATAGTACTAAGGTATACTAAAGCAACATCGGTTTTTGATTGCTTTCCAACATACATTTGCTCAATAACTAGATAAGGAGATCTGATACGCCTTCGTATTAAAGCTGTGTTTGTACGTAACACTTCGATAAAGGAGTCCTTTGCTCCTTTCATTACACCTTCTTCCGCTGGTTCGGAAACGGAACGTTTATCAAAGGTTCGAACATCATATAAAATTGCTTTTTGCAAATCATCGAAGATTAATGCTACCATACCGCTCATGACACTAGTCAGCAAGGAATCCATATCTGAGGCTTCCGAGGCGAAAGCGTGGTAAGTACCGCCATTATTATAGAAATACTCGAAAAGAGCTGCTTGAGTGGGGCATTGCTTTGCTCCTTCTTCTGTTGCCAGAGGTTTAATGATAGTAAGGTCAAATACCTGACTATTCACCAATCCATCAACGCAGAATACGGTAAGAGTAAGATTATAATCACTTTTTATATGAATCGGACGTACTAAAATATCTGTGCTATTATTAAACATTTCTTTTATTGTAGCAGAATTAATTACCTGGCTCATATTAATAACCATGCCTTTCCAGAGCCTGCAAACTTTGGGCTGCAGGAACAAATTTACGTGTGAATAAAATTTGTTGATTATTCACATTAATCCTATCAAAATGTTGTCATGCTACAAAGTATCGCTACCATTACATGATAACGGTAGTATTTACATTCTTAGGTAAAATTATGTATGTAGGTAATTAAAAAGTGGATAGAATAGGTAAGCTCGGTACTAAATTTAGTACTTTACTTGTCTATTCTATCCACTACTTTTATTGTTTACATAAACTATTATTCTATAAGCATGGTACTTAAGTTTTTGCTTTTAACTAGAAATAGATTATTTCATTAATTTAAGATTTTATTAATTTCGTTTTCCAAAGTAGATTCACTCATAGCACCTTTTTTTATCGTTGCAATACTTCCATTTGCATCTATAAATAAGGTAGTAGGATAGGAAGTTACACTATAAGCGTAAGATGCACTTTGTTTTGTATCATAAAATACTGGAAAACTAAATCCATTTTTTGATATAAAGCTTTGTCCGGTTTCCTTTGTTTCACGATAGCCATCTACCATGTCTACCATTAAGAAAGTAACACTTCCTTTGTATCGTTGATACATTGTATCAAAGCCTGGCATTTCACTTTTACATGGTCCGCACCAGCTTGCCCAGAAATTCACAACAATAGGTTTTCCGAAGTAATCACTTAACGATACAGCATTTCCATTACTATCGTATACGGTAAAGTTAGTAGCTGCGTTTTTATTGACTGGTTTCGTTGGAACAGGAGTACTAGTTGGAACAGGAGTACTAGTTGGAAAAGGAGTACTTGTTGGAACAGGAGTACTAGTTGATACAGGTGTCTTTGTCGGTACAGGAGTATTCGTTGCTTGAGGAGCTTTTGTTGGTTGTACCGCATTTTCCTGTTTTGCCGGAGCCTTGGTAGGTGCAGCATTAGCTACGTTATGTGTTGCTTTTTTTTCTTGTATATTTGTAGAACTATTATTTGAGTTTTCTACTATATCCGATTGTTCATTCAAAGGAGCAATAGTCCCGTTTGATTTCTCATTTAAGTTATCAGTATCGGATGCCTTTTCTTCTACTGAATTAGTATCTGGTAAAATAGTTGGGTCAATTGATTTTGTAGTGGAATCGTCACTCTCTTCCGTAGGATATGGAACATCTGACTCTTCGCTTGCAAGCCTTGATTCAGACTGAGGTTTGAAGGATTCTTCATTTTCAAAACCTTTGGCAAGTTGTTTGTAAAGAAAAACAGATACTACTAATATTGCGGTAAATACACCTGTTATTATATAAGTTTTTTTCTTATTCATATGTTATCCTTTCCCTGCATGAAAAAAAGCTATCTAATACTTAGTAGGGCGAGTAATCTTCCATAGGTTCCAGTAATCATAAGAAGTCCAATGACGATTAGTAGGATTCCTGCAATCATATTAATAACTTTATAGTGCTTCTTAATAAAGTCAAAAGCGGATTTTAACTGATCTATTAATAGAGCACTGAAAAGGAAGGGGATACCCAGACCTAAGGTATAGGCGCTTAACATAAAGAACCCTTTTAAAGCACTTCCAGACTGAGCAGCCATTACGAGTGCGGAGCCTAAGAAAGTACCAACGCATGGTGTCCATCCTACAGAGAAGATAATACCGAGTAAGACAGAAGGGAAAAAACCATGTGATTGATGTTCGGATTTTAGCTTTAGAGCTCCGTTAAAGAGCTTAATCCGAAATATTCCAAGGTAGCTAAGTCCAAAGAATATGATGATGGAACCAGATACGATATTAATGATCTGTCCATAGCGTATTATGAAACGCCCTAATGTTCCTGCAAAGGCACCTAAGCTTATAAAGGTTATAGAAAATCCTGTAATAAAACCGAGTGCTGCATACAATGTACCATGTTTTGTTCGCTCAGAGGGTCTGCCTGCAATATATGTTAAATACAGTGGTAGCATAGGCAGAAGGCAAGGCGACAAAAATGTAATGATTCCTTCTAAAAATGTAATAATGTATTCCAAACGAAACTCCTTTCTTAATTCTTAAAAATTAAGTTATCGTGGAAACTGCTTTAAGGCTAACGTAAAACATTTACAAAATCAAATGTAAGTTCTTGAAGAGTTGTAAAAAATAGGTTAAAATATTTTTGATTTGTAAAGATTTATATAATATTGGATAAAATCACAGTAAAATTAGGAGGTTGGAGGAAAGAAAGATACCTAATTCAGGAAAAAAGTACGAGTCATATGATAATTAGATAGATAATCTATTGGTGAGCGTAAGATAAGATTTCTTCTTTTATTATCTAATTAGGAGAACACCAGAGGGGTTATACTTACCTAGCACTTTTATACGTGCTGGTAGAAATCGGGATTATTGAATTTTATAGTAAAGCGATTAAGCGGACTGTTAAAAAGAGAACTCTTGCTGATAGCTGATTTTATATCAGTTATCCAACAAAAGTTCCCTTTTACAATTAAAAAAGTCTAGTGTTATATCATCAAATTTCTAAATATTGTTGCATATCCAGTCCTTTACCAATGCAAAAAATTCACGCACATAGTACTGAGGAGTAGTAAATAAAAATTCATGAGCAGAAGATAGGGACAGATTTTTATAACCAAGTTTCATTGCAATTCGTGAAGCACGGTAGGTGTGAAAGTTACTTGTGACAACAACCACACTACTATTGGGATCATCAATAAATGATTGGCTAAAAGTTAGATTTTCTACCGTATTGGTAGAATGTTCTTCTAGTAATATTCTTTCTTCTTTTACTCCTCGTGCTATAAGCCCTCGCTTTATGGCATAAGCCTCAGTGACATCTTCTCCGTCACCTTGTCCTCCGGAACAAATTGCTTTTGTGTTTGGATTTTTTAATAAATAGTCAGCAGCAGTATTAATGCGGGCATTTAGCGTAAGAGAAGGGGTTCTTCCTCTAACTTGAGCACCCAAGATGATAACGTAATCTGCATTAGGAACGGGGGTTTGAAGACTTTTTGCTACTAAAAATCCTTCTGCTAATAAAAATATTGAAAGACCAATCCACACACTATATTGTATAACGAGTCGTAATGAGTTATGAAAGGTACTTGGATATTTCATAAGGTAAGTAAGAACAAAGGAAGCACTGAAAAGACTGAGCGCTAGCGCTATCCAAAACCATAGAAACGATGTTTTCGGACCGGAATAAAACAAAACAATGAAAAAATAAAGTATGGAAAGGACGGAAACAGTCCGTAGCATTAAGATTGTGATACGCATTTTAACCTCTATTCTAGCACATGTTGTGCTTTTTTCTTCATGAAAAGATAACTGTGGTTAGCGTATCATAGGTTTTAAAATATAGCAAGCAAGATGTGTGAAAATAAAAAGTGGAGCAATCAATATCTTCTAAGCAAAGTGAAAATCTTTACATTGAATTATTGGTTACTCCACGAAATTTTTGCTACATGATATCTCTAAGTGCTTTTCATAAAACTAATTAACGCCAAGGACCACGACCAGGACCACGCCAAGGATCACGCCAAGGACCTCTCCAAGGGCCAGGGCCAAACCAAGGACCAGGGCCGAACCAAGGACCAGGACCAAACCAAGGGCCAAATGGAGGTCTACCATCACAACAAGGTCTAGACATATATAAGTGCTCCTTTCTTATTCTTACTACATTATATGAATTGCTTCAACAAAATTTACCAATCGTACAAGGGATAAATGTATGAATTTGAAAAAAAAATATATTTTAACAATTATATTGTCCACCAAACTAGTAGAAATAAGAAATACATCGGTGAAAAATAAGAGATTAGTGCCTTAAGACATTAGACTAAACTTCTTTAATTGAGAAATTAAGCAGGGAAACTTTACAATATTGAAAGAAATTGTTTATAATGACAAAAAACGATAAAAAACTCTGTGAAAATACACAATGAAATAAATATTTACAATATATTACATATTGATTATAATAAGAATATCACATATGGGGGGTCATACAGTGAACGTGAAATAATTAATAGGAGGAGTTGTTCGTGAAAGTTGCCTTTTTTAGTACAGAAGGCTCATGCGGCGCTACCAGTAGTATGGCTGCAATAAGCATAGCAGCAGTCCTTAGTGAAAAACTGCGTATATTGACATTAGAAAATCATTGGAACGAAAGCACTATTGCGGAATGCTATTTTTATGAGAATAGCACCAATATCATAAAGCAAGGATGTGTTCATTACTTAGAACATGGTATGCTTGATAATCTGGTGAGACATTTCGCCGCAATGACCAACAAAAGACGAGAGGGAATCATGACAGTAGAAGTAATTGAAGATAGCCTCTACTATATGCCTCAGAATGCATTCAACCATGATTTGTTTGACTATGAATTTTCTTGTAATATGTTACCAATGCTAAAAATTCTTGAAACTTCTTATCCTTTTCTTTTCATCGATACCAAAAATCAAACCTTAAGTTCTAAAATAATTTTAGATGAAGCAGACTTTGTAGTTTTAAATCTACCTCAAAATGAATTATTAATTGAAGATATCATGAAATCTTATTCTTCTATTCTAAACAAATCGCTCTTTTTAATGTGTGATTATCGTGAACAATCTTCTATCTCTATTCCACTTATTATGAACGAGTATCAAATTTTACCCGAACAATTGGCAATTCTTCCACATTCTATTCCATTTGAGACTGCAATAAAGGAAGGTAGTGCAATTAATTTTATTTATAGTAATTATGATTGCGATGTGAACCATGTAAATTATGCCTTTATGAAGGAGCTTAAGAGAACAACGAGGCTAATTTTACAAGGGTCTCAATTAAAAATGTGTGCGATTGGAGGTAATAGGAATGAAGCGAAAACAAATTGTTACGCGTTTTGAGAGAATGAGAAGAGTGAAATTTGTTTTAGTTTCTAGTTTCATTGCTATTGTCTCAACGATAATTGGTGTAAGCATAATTTTTCTTTACTTAGAAAAGCAAAGAATAGATTTCGATCAGAGGATAGAGGAACGTAAAAGATATGTTTACCTTGCAAAGGATACTATCAATCCCGGTGAAATTCTGAGTGATGATAACCTTAAAAAGGTATACCTAGAGTGCGATATGCCAACAGAATATTACATAACAGAAGTTCAACTAGGAACTATGGCAATTATTCCAATTGAAGTTGATATGCCAATATTAAGAACGATGTGTTCAAAAGGCGCTATTTCTGATGAACTTAGAGAAGTTTCCTGTGAGGTAGTAAACTTAAATGATAATCTGATGGAAAATGATTATGTAGACATTAGACTTCGATATTCTAACGGAGAAGATTATGTTGTCTTATCGAAAAAAAGCGTTCATAACTTATCCTCACTTGAAAGACAAAAGCAGGGAGAAGAAACATGTTATCTTTGGTTAAAAGAAGAGGAGATTCTTAATTTTTCAGCGGCTATGGTGGATGCTTATATATACAGCGGTTCAAGCTTTTATACGGTAAAATACTTAGAGCCACAATTGCAAGAAGCCTCTAATGTTACTTATATTCCACGGCTAGAAACCCTAGATATGATTAAACAATATCCTGAGATTGTAGACACTGCCAAAGTAACTTTAAAAGAAAGATTACGGAAAGAGTTAGAGAATCGCCTTCATTATTTTATTACCCATGAAATACGCGACATCAATTGGTCGATGGAAAAGAGCTTAGGAGAGGATAAAAAAGAGGATATCAATACAAATCCAAATGGAAATACGGATACATATGATGGGGTTGAGGAAACTGGGTGGGAGGAGATTCCATGATAGCTTTTGTTGGAAATGAATCATCTGATATAATGCTATATTTGGCGATAACTCTTAAGCAACAAAATAGACGTGTTCTAATACTTGATGAAACGAAACGTGAAACGATTCCGTGTTTTTTAGAGGAGGGAAATACAACGGATCAATACGAAGTCGTTAAGAATAGTATAGAACAACATAGAGAAATAGACTATTTGTCTGGGCACAGGTTCTCTTCTTTTGATGCCAGTTGTCTTGAAAAATTAAAAGAGGATTATGACGATATTTTTCTTCGAGTTGAACGAAATTATGATGAAACATGGACTGCTCATTGTAAATCGATACTATTTTTATCAGATTTACAGAAGGACTCCATCGAGTATTTAAAAATTATTTCAGAAATAAGACAACCTGACATCATAATGTTGCGAAATATAATAAATTGTAAGATTAAGCCCAAATATGTTCTTTTGCAATTAAGAAAGAAAGAAAAAGAAACAAAAGTTATTCTTGTTCCATATCGGAATAAGGATAGGAGATATCAGATTGAAAATCAATATAATAATAGAGTCCGATTTAATCAATTATCTTCTAAACTTCGGAGGGGGATACTAGAAATTCTTTGTTTTTTAGTACCGGAGTTAGATAAAAGGAAGATAAAGAAGGCCTTTGAGGTGGCGGGAAAGGGGATTTAATATGAAAATTTTGTTTTGGGGTAATACGCGTGGGCAGGCAGGAACAAGTGCCAATATGATAGCAGTAGCAATGATGAACGATTTACTTTATCAGAAAAAAAGCATATTATTGCAAACACATTTTGACTTAAATCAACTTGAGGCTTGGCTGTTAGAAAGAAAAAAACGTGAGTTAGTTTGTGATTATCGTGTAGGAATTGATCAATTGATTCAAGGAATATTATCTGGAATGAATACGAGACAGCTGCTTATGGATTGCTGTTTATCCGTAACAGAAGAGTGTATTGATTTTTTACCTGGTACACAAGCAAAGAATCGAGAAGTATATGAACAAGGATTACAGGAGGCTTACCATACGATACTAAATCTTGCACAACAGTGTTATGAGGATGTATTTATTGATGCATGTACAGGAATGAATCCATTTATGGAAAAACTATGGGATGAGGCGGATTATGTTGTTGTTTGTTTAAGTCAAAATATTAGAGTACTTAATGATTTTTTTCTTAACTATACTTATGATCGAAAGAAAACTCTGTTTTTAATTGGAAATTATGATAAGCGCTCAGAACTAAATCTAAAGAATCTTTTCAAACGTTATAAATCATTAAACTATCAAAATACCATGGTTATCCCATATAATGTTGAATTTCGTGATGCAATGTCATTAACAAAAATTAAAGAATTCTTCTATCAAAACATCCACTGTGATAAAGAGGATAGTAATTTTGAATTTATTGAGCAAGTAAAAGGATTTGCTTCACTTTTATATCGCTTATCAGAAGAAAATCAGTTAAAGATACCGAATGAATATAATTATTGGACTGCATTAGGAGGGGCTTCAAGTGTTCTTTAATCTTTTACTTTTTGGTGTGCTACTAGTACTTCTTATCATCTTTATACTATTCCTTTGTTATGATGGAAGGAGTAAGGAAGAAAAGAGGGTGGAGGGCAACCCTTATCAGCTATCGAACCTTCAAAATAAATTAAAGCAGTATTTTTATGAAAATGTCAATGAAGAGCTTCATACGAAACATTTAACAAAACAGGAACTACAGAAATTGAAGCATCAGAAAATATACCTTCGCAAAGCATTACACGAATGCAATGTAGGATCAGATGTTGCAAAACGTTATGTGAAAGAGCAAATCAAAGAGTGGTTACAAAGTTCCAACAAGATTACCCCTGAGAACATTAATTTTATAATTCCTTTTCATGATGTTATAGGCTTAAATTGCCAAGACAAATTTGAAATTTTGTTATATCACTATAAGACTGAGCATGGTGCAGAGGCGTTTTATAAATTATTAACGGACTACGATCTATGGAATCCACAACAGAGGGAGGACACTCCATATGAGATTACGCAAGATCAGATACATAGGATATTTGATATTGCAGGTATTCGCCTTAGTTTTACGGACAAGTTAGAAATCATTGCTCAGAGACTTTATCAGAATTATAAGGGGCATGGACCTGTGGATGAACTGAGGGATATGAATATTGATGGAGTCTCTGGTGGAGTATCGGGAGCTTTGTCAGAAAATGTTCATGGGATTACGAGGGATGCGATGAATGGAAATTCGAATCTAAAGAATAGCATTTGGGTATTCTTTCGTGGGCTAATGATCCATCTAAGCTTTCTCTCCTTTTCCTCAGCAGAAGAGCTACAAAAAATATGCAGAAATATCTATCGTTATGGAAAACCAGGGCAATTATCCGCGGTTCGTGGTTATATTGTGAATGAAATGATGGATGGCTCACGTGTTGTTGTCGTTCGACCGCCATTTGCAGAAAGTTGGTCATTTTTTGTTAGAAAGTTTAACTATCTGGGAGTATCAAAGTTAACGGAATTAATAACCGATGAAGACGCGTCTCTTGTAATAACTATATTACGCCTTTTAATAAGAGGGGAGCAGGTTATAGGTATTACAGGAGAACAAGGCTCTGGAAAGACGACATTACTAAAATCATTAATTCAATTCATACCCCCGTCTTATACTCTTCGTGTGCAAGAGTTAGTCTTTGAGTTACACCTTAGAGAAATATATCCAGAACGAAACATTGTAAGTTTTAGAGAAACAGCAGAAATTCAAGGTAGGGAAGGCCTAGATCTGCAAAAGAAAACTGATGGAACAGTAAATATCATTGGAGAGGTGGCAAGTGCCCCAGTTGCTAGCTGGTTAGTTATGGTTTCGCAAGTAGCAAGTAAATATACTATATTTACTCATCATGCTAAGACGACGAAACATCTAGTGATGGCACTACGAAATGATTTAATGATAACAGGAGCTTTTCAGAATGAGAATGCCGCACAGATGCAGGTAAAGGCCTCTATCCGATTTGATGTTCACGTGGCTAAAGATAGTAATGGGCATCGGTATATTGAACGAATCACAGAAATTGAACCAAATATTTATGAGAATAAGATTACGGTAAGGGATATTATAAGATATGAAAGTGGTAGATATCTATTGGTACAGCCAGTAAGTGAAGCAACGGAAGAAGAGATGTTTACTCACCTTTCCACAGAGGAGAAAGACACTTATATGCTGCTATTTCAATCGAAGGGGGAGAGTTGGTCATGAGAATTATTCATAAGGGAAAGAAGGAAATTCTAACTGCAATAATACTCTATACCATTTCACTAACGATTTTAACTATTCTTAATATTCCGTTTTCTCTTTATTATTTTAGTGTGATAGCAGTTTTGTTCTTTGTATTTCATATGGAGATTTATTGGAAGAAAGAGAATAGAAGCTTTGTAAAGCAGCTGCTAGAGCTTGATTGGTTGCTTTCGGAAGTTCGACACCGATATTATGTTCATGGAATGGTAGATGAAGCGGCCCAGGAGGCTTATGAAGTTTGTAAAATTCCCGGGCTAAAGGAGAAAATCTATGCAATTTATGAAGCTTTATGTTCTGTAGATATGAATTTAGCCAAGGAAAGATTTAAACATATGAATCAAAATCGCTACTTTCGTATGTTTTTGACGTTAAGTCTTATGGTAATGGAATTTGGAGATAAAACAGTAGAAGGTCAATCTCTTTATTTAAGAAACCTGAAGCGTCTGCGAGAAGAGATACATATCGAATTAAAAAATAATCAGACACTAAAACATCATTTTTCTGGGTTGACCTTTCTTATTGTTGTACCGATCACTACACTAGGAGCAATTGAATCCTGGGGACTTAGCAATTTACCAGAGCTATCTTCCTACTACGAAGGGGCATATCGTATTCTATTTTACGCTTTTCTTTTTATTCTAACAGTTGGCTTATATTATCTGTTTTTTCTTCTAAAAACACCAATCAAAGTAATTATTAAACAACATCCATGGCTTAAACTAGTATCGAAACATAGCTTGTTTTTTAGATACTGCCGAAATTATGAACATTTCTTTCCAAGGAATTTTGAGAAACTAAGAATATCCTTAATCCAAGTTGGAGAAACCATGGATATGTCTGAGTTTCTATGTAAACGTATTATCTATGGTTTTCTAGGATTTTCTCTTTCTTTTCTATGGACCTTATTTTTCTTGATGTATCTATGGAAAATCAAAATTATTTTTTTAGTATTGCTATCTACCCTTCTATGTTTCTTCCTCCCAGTTTGGGTTTTAAAATACCGTGTGCGTCTTGCTAAGGTTTATATGGAGGATGAGGTTTTTCAATTCCAAGCGATCCTCATGATGGTAATGTATATGGATCGTATCTCAACTTTTGAGTTACTTGAGATTATGGAGGACTTCTCCATTATATTTAAAAAACAGTTACGCCAATGCTTATTAGATTATGACGTAGGGCAGAAGGAAGCCTTACTCCAATTAAAAGAAAATACATATTGCGAAGCGTTTCATAGATTGATAGACAACTTGATTATGTGTGATGACATTGGAGTAACAAAGGCTTTGGATGAGGTTGCATTAGAGATTCAATTCTACAGTGAGAAAAGACAACAGCAAACGAATTATCAATTAGAACAAAAGGGGATTCTATGTAGATTTTTATCTTTTCTACCGTTGGTAACAACAATTGCGCTGTATCTTATATTACCTTTTGTCACTGTCAGTTTATCTAAGCTTATGGAAGTCAGTGAGGCGATAGCAAATGGAAAGTAGGAGATTATGGAAAGTGCAATAAAAGGATTATTAATGGCAGCAGGTGTTGTTTTGACGTGTATCGTAATAGGAATTGGATTTTACATGGCTAGAGAAGCCAAATCAACGGCAATGTCATCTGCAGAAAGTTTATCAGACTTTAAACGGGAGATTTCTGAGAAAGATATCAATCGATTTGATGATAGAGAGGTGACTGGTAGCGATGTTGTAAATTTTACGAGGAAAGAGTTAAGAAAATATAAGAGTGGACAAGAAGCTCCAGTATCGGTCAAGATCTCTACCTCATTAGGAAATTACACATACGAGAATAACACTATGCTGAAAGAATTAAGGGATATTACCAGCGCACGGTATGTTGATCCGCTTGCTATGTTTCAAGGAAAAGTTGTTCGTGATGATAATGATGTTATTATAAGAGTCGAGTTTACGCAGAAGTAAAGTGCGAAGTGTGAAGAGAATTTCTAAGGCGCCAAAAGACGCCGCCTAAGAAAAATTCTAAACTTCAAACCAGAAGTTTATACCTGCGTAATCCTCGGTACAAACTTCTAGTCTACTGTGCAGGCACGTTTTCTAGTAGGAGAAAAATAGTTCTAAGTCAGTCAAAACGTTAACTAAGAATTGCTAAGCTACATGCGGAGTAAAGATTTTATTAGTATTTAGAATATCAAACCAAATTTGTAGGTTTATAGTATGAATTAAATTAACTTTATGATTAATTATAATTTTAATAAATTTATGGAGGAACGAAATGGATAATTCATTAAAAGGATTAATTTTAGCCGCAGGAGTGGTAATAACTTGTATCGTAGTTGGATTGGGATTTTATATTTCAAGAGAAGCAAAGAATACAAGTAGCGGTGGTATCAGCCAAATTACTAGAATGAATGGTGAGTATCAGGACATCAATAAGACGATGTATGATGGAATAAAGGTCAGTGGTCGTGAAGTCGTTGAGGCAATTAAAAAATATGAGACTGAGATAAAAGGAGGAGTATTCTCTATCGTTGTTTATACTGGAATGCGTAATATCGCAAGTTCGGGAATCTTATTCCAATCCAATCAGTACAATATTGAAAGAATTAAAGAGAAAAAGAGTGAGTATTATATTAATCCAGATGGAAACTTCCTAGGAGAAACGTTTTTAGATCAAAATGGAGTTGTGACGATGATGACATTTGTTCAACAGTAGGAAATAAAAAAAGAGGAAAGAGTGAAATGATTTTAATCTTTCACCCGCCAAGTTTGTGCTGCGCCAAACTTGAGCTATTATCTGCTCCTAAAAGATAGTCGCAGCATGGAGGCTAAATATGGAGGAGATTACATCGTTTTTATCGCATGTATTTGGTGCATTGTTGTTTTGTATTGCGATTACACTTCTATTTTACATACAAAAAGTAGAGGAAACAGCTTGTTCTGTTCTGTCAACAAATCCTGTAGAATCTGCTGTCAAGAATCCTTAGGGGTAAGGTATGGAGACACTGGGAAGGATAACAGCGGTTCTTTTGGCAGCAATATTATTATTTTTATTTCCTCTGCGATATAATGCTACACTGCAAAGACAGATAAGAGAGGAAGTAATCCTACAGGAATTGATAAACTTTGTTGAACATAGAAAAGTGGAAAAGAAGATCACAAAATTACAGTATCAAGACTTTATGGATCGATTGCATGGTATATTGGATGGATTTACTGTAGAACTAATTTGCTATCGTGAATTTGTCTATGCTCAAGGAGAAACAAAGGAGCAACTGCTATATACAGATGTGGAAAATAGGGTAATGGAAGAATCCGTATTCTTATTTGAAAAGGGTGACTATGTTACAATTAGGATTTTGCATGATGCAGACGGGGTAATAGAACAGTTAGAATCACTATTTATACCTACTGGTATAAAAGTACAGGAATATGTATATGGGGGAATGATACCGTAGTATGCATGTATATGAAAAGGTTACAGATTTATTAGTTGCGTTTATTATATTCTTCCTAATACCTATGCTTTATCTAGGCAAACGAACTGATTTGCTATGTCAGGAGGAGTTATCAGGATATACAGCAAATTTTATAGAAGACGTGACTACTCATGGATATTTAACAAAGGAGATATACGAAGATTTTCTTGATCGGATACACAGAATCTATCCTGTACTACAGATAGAGATGATAAGTGAATCTTATGCGTATGAGCCGATTTATCAAAAGAATAATAACACCATGGAGTTTACCAATAAGAATCAAACATATTGGACGGTTACAACAAATGAAGACATTATTAATAATTTATATTCTACGAAGGCTAGGCATTGGTTTTCCTATGGTGGTTATTTTAAGGTGAATTTATGGAAAGTGGAGGACGGGAGCAAAGAGTTAATTACGACATGTGGGGCGAGAATTCGTGAATCGATGGAATATTGATATTTTCATAGAGGATTGTGTAATGAAGGGATTGTAGGTTAAGGGATGAAATTATATCATTATGCTATTTTATTTGTCATTATAGGAATTGCATTTATAACAATACAGGACATAAACTATCAGGAAATGTTAACGATACGAATGGAAAATGCTAAGTTAAATGCATGTTTTAATCAGGCTGTAGATGCTGGGACAAGCAGGCTTGAAAAAAAGGGAGGGAGCTGTGTAGCGCTAAGTAAGGAGCTTGCCACAGCTTCTTTTTTTCAAAGTATGTATGCGTCTTTAGGAATTCTAGAGGACGAAGAACAAAAAGAACGATTTATGTTAAGTATCCCTATCATAGCAATCATTGATTATGATGGGGTGTATATAAATTACTGTAAAAAAGAAACAATGGCTGATGGAAAGACAAAGTTAAAAAGGACTTGGACTGAAAAAATTCCATACAGATATTCGGATGAATCGTTTGAGGTCTATTTTACACTATCCGATGTTATTACACTAAACGTATGGACAGGCACAAGAGAGAAACATAACTTACTTCAGTTAATTGATGAAGAGGATAAGGAATATGGTTATATCGAATCAATAAATCAGCAAAATGGAGATGGTTACTGGATACACTATCAAGATCTTTATAGACTATCTAAATTTTCAGGCTATTATGATAAAAATCCATCTTATTTTATATGGAATGAAACTAAATTCTTAGCGGTTCAAAGAGCCACGGTAACGGAGACAATTGAAGATATTATGAAATATTATATTGATAATCATATTGAGATTGCAAAAGAGTTTGGAATTACATATGAGTTTCATTTACCACAGATAGATAACTCAGATTGGGACAGAGCAATTCAGGAATGTGGTATCTTCGTCTTATTTCAAGGCTATCCTTATCAAAGCACACCAAAACGTTTCTACAACAGACATTCTTTTCACGCAGCAGAGAAAAGGAATAATATAACTTATTTTCTAGAAAAGAAGTCATGGTATCTACTTTATCACAAAGAAGGGTGCCCGGATTGGATGAATAGAAAAGAGAATGCATTGAAAAACGGTGAGATACTTGAGGATATTCTCTGTGAATCTTTTGAGGAATGCTCCGAGTATGGTGCATTTCCATGTCTAAAGTGTAATAGTGGTTATGAAGGATATCATCCAGAAAGGTAAATCGGCTTGTTATAACTTATTAGATGGAATAACTAGTAATTTATTGACGAGTATTACAAAATATGTAATAATAAAAAAGGGAATAAATGTATATGGCGAAATGAAATAAGAGTACAACAAATTATAATGGATTGTATCAGGGGATATGAAAAGGGGAGAGTTGAATATGAAGATTGTGAAAAAAGATTATCGAATTGTATTATTATGTATAATATTACTACTATCGATAGTTTTTGAGAAAACATTAGTGGTACAAGCAAGTACAAACTATATAACAAGAGGATACTTTATAAAACTAGTTTGCCAAGAAATCGGCATCACAGCAAAAGGGACGACAAACCAAGCGTATATTAATGCTGCGATTGAGAATGGTATTATAGCCCAAAATACATTTTCAGATTACGAACGAAATGTCTCCAAGATGGATGCAGCCGTAATATTAGTTAATGCTCACGAATCATTGTATGGAAATACTCTAAGTGAAGACCTAATTCAAACTATATTTGAAAAACGTATCACAGATATTAATAAGATTCCAGAATATCGACAGATTCCATTTGCCAAAGCATATGCCTATGGCTACATTAAAGGCTCCTCAGATGGTAGTTATACTACAAGCAGTACTTTTAACCCTACGCAAAAAATATCCAAGGCTACTGCATTAAGCTTTATTAGCATGTTAAAAGTAGAGAACATGAGAAGCAGAATTACAGAAGATGGGCAGTTGATAAGAACGACCAACCTACCGAAGTTTGCAGAATTTTATTCGTACATATTGGCAAGCTACCCTAATGCTTTCTATGATTGGGAGTTTGGATTTATGAAAAATTATCATACTCGATACCAAGACGGTAAACCATACGAAGAATATTTATATGAAACAGGAGAGTATAAGGACGGTATAAACTTTGCTTATCCAGCAACTGTAAAAAACTATAAAAAAGACCAGTTAATGTATACGTTATTAGATGGAACAAAGACAAATTATGAAGGAATGATAAATGACGCATGGTTAACTTGGGAGAAGAATATAGAGGAATATCTTTGGAATGTATTCAATGTAGACTACCGTACCATAGAAAAAAATAAACAATGGTATAACGCAGTGACAATGACTAGCATTTATTATAAAAGTAATAAAACTTATTTAGATAACTATATTAATGAATACATTTCTTTAGCTAAAAAAAATAAGACAATTATAGAATGTGATAAAATAGCTTTTGATAAATCTGGAATATATAAAAATAGCAATGGAACATATATAAGAGTATACGTTCATTATAAAATAAAATCATCTATAAACAATAAACAGGTATTATTATCGCCTCTTGCTTTTACATTTGAAAGATATCCAAATTTTCTTAATGTAAAGTTATATGAATGGCGCAATGGATATTTCGATTTAGTTCTGTTACCAGATGGCTCGATAGATTCAGGAATATTTAACGACTACTTTCATGATGTAAATGTATTAGGGAGGTAGCATGAAAAGAAGAGATAGGTGTGTGCCAATTTTTTTAATCGTTTTTATTGTCATGTCCTTATTTTCGCCAATAACGGTATATGCTGGTAGTATATTGCATAAATCATATGCTGAGTATAGAGACGATTACATGATACAAGAAATTTTAAATGATGGCATTGATCCGAGTGGTAATAAAAGTATATACATTATAAATATGAACAGAGCAAGGTCAGAGGGTCTTATGACAATGTATGGTGAACATAAAAAAAGTCAATCTTCTATTCACTATGCAACAGAAGGATATAACTTTACAATTAAAGAAACTGACGGGGATGTAACACAGTATTCAACCGCAAATGAAGAAAGAATTTTTGTCAAGCCACTTACTATTGATGATATCACTATAGGAGATTTAGTTAAATCAACTTATGAACTACCTTTTGGGGATATTTCACGAGCAGCTATAAGAATGCATGTAAAAGAAGAAATGCGAAATGGGAAAAACTTAGAGCAGGCAGAGAAGATTGTAAATGCAAAATTAAACTCAGATGGTCTAATAGTATATTATTGCCATGAGTTCGCTGTTTATGATAATAAAACAATGATTAAAGGACCTTATCCAAATTTAGAAGATATTAAGAATGCGATTGATTGGTCTTATGAAACAAAAGAAACCTATCTTCCCGCATACTATGACATTCCGCTAAAAATAACAAGCAAGATGATCCCATCTGGTTCATATTCCATTCAGCTAGTAGATATGACAGATAATCAAACAAAAAATTTCACCTTAAATGATGTTCAGTCCGGAAAGTATTCCATAGATTATAAATTACCAAACAGCACTCAAAATCAACCAGTCCGTAATGAGGAAACGCTTATCTATGATACGCCTTCTCTGATAGCAGATAGTTCTGGGCAACAGTATAAGTTTTTAGGGAAGGCGTTCTATAGTTATGAGGATACACCAGGTAAGTCAGTAACAGCAAAAGTTACAGAGAATGAGATATCGCAGAAAAATGTTGGTACTGGTAAGGCTGTGTTAATACTTGGATATGTAAAAGCGGGTGAAGAGAGCACTGTAAAGGTAAACTATTATCACGAAAGTGATAATGGAATAAAAACATTGATGGGGACGAAGAGTGCTGGGACAATCAAGCCGAATACTTCATTTTCCTTCTCAGAGTATGTGAAACCTAGTTACACTTATCAAGGCGAAAACTATACATATAAAGATAAATGGAGTTACTCTTATTACGGTGATGATGGGACAATGACTACATTAAATGGTAAGAGTGGTGATACTAAAATAATCATACCAAACTTTATGAAAGGGAGTGAAGTCGTGGTTTCTCTCTATTATAAAGGAAAAGAACCGATACCAGAACCGCCCAAAAGTACCACCATTGATTATTTTGATGCCTCTCCTACAAATGGGCAAATCAGATCGGATTACTATGGAGCGGAGAAGTTCTCCGTTGAACAAGGGATACCAACCACAGAAAATTTATATGCATCCGTGAGGGCACCGGAGTATTTAATCAAAGCTTCTTTTCAAAGGAATTCTACTTCGAAGCAATTTCAAGTGGAGGCAAGAAAGAAATACATACTAAAATGGTATACCGAAGAAGAGAAACCAATCAAAGGGGATCCAGATGGTAAAACAGAAATTGTAAAAACAAATCATACGGAAACAAAAGATGTAAAGCAAACGGTGACCATCACTAGGCAGGTGAAGTATACGGAATTATTAAGCTTTGATTATTTTAAGATAAATCAGGCTAATCTTGTAAATGCTGCCCTACCACGAGGTGATATAACACTTTTACCGTTTAGTTATTCGGTTCCCTCCATATCGTATCAATCCTTCGGAGATATTGACCAACACATTATTGTACCTCCAAAGGTGAAGTCAGGGGTAGATTTACCGGCAGAAACGATTGACTTAGGTGGAATTAAACCATCTATTCCAATGAATGACTTTACAACCGAAGTCGATGCCTTGATTCCTGAAGTACAGGTTAAAAATGATGTTTTTCAATTTGATAACCGATCAGTCATGAATGATCAATATAAACTAAAGGAAACAGAAGAAGCAGTATATTCTGCAATTCGAAGACCAGAATTAACTTTATATAATACTTTATATCAATCCAATCTAACAATTCCAGCCACATTGGCAAACTCTATCTACCCATCTAACGGTAGCATTCGATATGAAAAAGTTGCATCTTTTCAATCTACAAAACCTTCAGAAGAAACTTATCCAATATCCAATATTAACAGTATAACGGTTCATACCCCTGTGTATTGCCAAGGAACGTTGATACAAGATAACGCTTCTTATGTTCAGCTGTCATCTCCGAACAAAAACTGTATTCCCCTTGTTTTAGATGAGGAGGGTGATAGCTCTGATTTTACTGTCTCTATAAGTAATTACGGGTCTCACAATTCGTATCCAGGTTATTATATAAGAGATTATGTCAGCAATACGTTAGGAAATGCCTACTACATAGCGCGAAATAAAGATGGTATCCTGCGGAATGAAGTTTGCTTTCCATTTGATGTGTTAATCGATGTGGGTAATGACCGTGATATGTCAAATGATATCTTATTAAATAAAAATACTTGGTATGCAGTTGGATTATATTCTACACAACGATTTTATTTACCGATGTATGTAGAGTGTGGCATCTATACCGTAGAATTTCGAACGATTGCTGTGAATGGAGAAGGAATGCTTTCTAGTGTGCAATTAAATGCAAATTTAACGAGAAGTAATTATGTAGCTACCGATACAAAGCAAGTTGAGGTATCTGGAAAAATCTATGGATTAACTTTATATGATATACAGGAGAATAACCTATGGAAAGAGATATTTCGTTCCGAAAACTCACTGCGCTTAAAGATACTAGATAACTTTATGACGAAGGTTATCGATGGAGTAAAGAAAGCCATGCAAAGAATTGATGGAACTAAGCTAGGTGAGGTGTATCATAAAGATAAACTATACTATTACACGATTGGTACTAGAAATCAATTTGGTATTCCAACTGGTAGAGACAATCGGTTTACTTTACCACTGGTGGATGGTTCCCATCCAAAATATCTTAATAAAGGTACGTTAAAGGCAGGATATACCTGGAGATTTACTTTAGATACAGTGGGAAATATCACAGCTACGGATGAATCCAAAATCATAATAACACCAACCTTTTATTATGTTGATAAAAAGGGATTAAATCGTGAAGAAGTGGATATGTATTACACTGATACTATTAGCGGTAATAAGAACCATTATATCAAAGTAGGCAGTAAGATAGACTTAGAAAATACAAGACAAGCCCAAACTGGTGATGTATATCTTGGTATTCCAGATGAAGAGCTAAAAGATACTGCATCCATTCGAAATATCTCATATAAAACATGGACTGCACAGAAAAAAGAGATGTATAGCTATGGAAGGATTGTCTCAGATTTAGCATTTAAAACATTTTCAAATCAAAACTATGCATCAAGGATTCATCAGGGAACACTATCAAATTCTCTGTTAGGACTTGGATACTCAAAACAAAAGTTAACAAAATACAAACAATCGTATTATTTCAATTATTCCTTACCTTCTGATATAAAGGCAGTAAAAAAGGGGACAGATGTACAAGCTTATGCTAAGAAATATGGGATTTCAAAAGTAGATAACTTATGGTTATCGAAAGGTTTTATTATCATTCATTTTGATATCAAGGTGTACGATGAGAAGAATAACCTCTATCTGACCTATGATAATGTAGAAAATGAAAAGAATCTTGGGCATTGTAACATGTTTCAGATGGAAGGAATAAATAATACAAAAAAAGATTACTTTGGTAGGCAGTTTACGTTTAAGTCAGGGGATATTATTTTGATTGATACGGATAAAACAAGCCTTGATGATGCTATTGTTGGTGGTCTTTATTAGATAGAGTCAAGAAAGCAAAGAAATTATATTTTATGTAATAGATTGAAAGGATTCCTATCCTTTCAATCTATAGGAACAATATTCCTAATTATCTTCTTGTTCTGCTTCATTTACGATATCTTCCAACACCTTAATTAAATCTTGCATTGTATTGATTTGGGTGTTACGCTCTAAAATCATACTTCGAAGTCCTTCTGATAATGAATCAAATTTTCCCATTAATGCCGGAGCAACATAAGTCATTCTCAACACCTCACATTCCTCTCACAGTTATTACTATGGAATTCTTAGATTAATAGGTACGGTTTTGAGTAAAGCTGTTAACGAATTGTTCCATGTCTTCTTTTGATTGGATATTTCTTGATTGTTCGACTACTTGTGTGCGCTGCTCTTTAGACATAGAAGAAAATGCGTTCATGGCATTGGTATCTTTGGCAAGTACCATGCTAAATCCAATTGGTATTTCGTGGTTTCCTAATAGTTCCATGTTCATCTCTTCCTTTCAAGGTTATTATCTGTAGGTTTCTAAAATAATATGTGATAAAAGCTATCAGATTAAACATGAAATATTAAATATTAAATTTAGCATTTATTGAAATCAAATTAGTCAGATTAAATCAATTAAAAAACAAGAAAAAGTGCGCTTCGCGAACTTTTCCTTGTCATGAATAAAGGGAGACTTAGCAGGATTAATTATGCAAAGTTTTCCTTTTCTATTAGTATAATCTTAACTTTTACATTTAGAATGGTGAAAAAACATTTCCTGTTCCACATCTTGAGCCGATACATCCCAAGGAAGCATGAAAACCATCAGAACAGACACCGTTAAATAATTCTCTGCCACAGTCTCTATCTCTGTCTCTATCTCTGTCTCTATCTCTATCGAAGCATCTACAACGACAGAAACGGTCCCTATCTCTATCACGGTCGAAATCTCTGTCGCTAAAAAGTCTACCAGTTTCGAGATCTATAACGCTATCGAAAACTCTATCGCGGCCAAAATCTCTATCGCGGCCAAAATCTCTATCGCAGTCAAAATCTCTATCACGATCCCTATCTCTGTCACGATCACAACGGCATCTACAAATAACGCGTCCTCTGTCATCACGACAGCATCTACATCTGCAGAAGCGGTCACGATCCCTATCTCTATCGCGGTCTCTATCTCTATCGCGATCTCTATCTCTGTCACGGTCACAACGGCATCTACAAACAATACGTCCTCTGTCATCAAGACAGCATCTACATCTACAGAAGCGGTCACGATCCCTATCTCTATCGCGGTCTCTATCTCTATCGCGATCTCTATCTCTGTCGCGGTCCCTATCTCTGTCACGGTCACAACGGCATCTACAAACAATACGTCCTCTGTCATCAAGACAGCATCTACATCTACAGAAGCGGTCACGGTCCCTATCTCTGTCACGGTCGAAATCTCTATCGCGGTCGAAATCTCTATCCCGATCGAAATCTCCATCACAATCTCCTAAAAAATCACAATCCCTATCACGATCTCTATCACGATCCCTATCCCTATCACGGTCCCTATCACGATCTCTATCAAAATGGAAATCTACAATACGACATCTTCTGCGACAACGGCCTCTGCAACTAGCAGCCAAGGCTAAACCTAATAAACAACAACAAGACATATTTAATAATTCCTTTTTCTATTAATTTATGCAGTAAAGTCGAATATGTGATGAAGTAAAAGAAAGGAGTCGGTTTATATAATAGCTAAATTTAATGAATAAAAATCTATTCAATGTATAATATTTTTAATTTGGTGTATAAAAATTAGACAAGTATGTATAAATATAATTTATTATTAACAGTCAAAAAATACGATTAGAACCATATAAACATGGTAAAACGTGATTAAACTTTAAAAAATTTAATGTATATTTAAAAATTATAATTAAAAATAACTAATAATTATAAATAAATGTTGCATTTTTATAAAAGAGGTGTTATAATTCGTATTGCAAACTAAGATAAGCGGAAAAATTTAGAAAAAATAAAATTTATAATAAACGTTCATATTATATAAGAGGAGGAATTTATTATGAAGTTAAAAAAAGTTATGGCCGTTGTATTAGCGGGAGTGATGATGGCATCACTTGCAGGATGTAGTACAAAAAGCAATGTTAAGATTAATGTAATTGCTGATTTAAAAGGAACTACAGTTGGTGTTCAGACAGGTACCACAGGAGATATTTTAGTTACGGATGACAAAGAGCTTGGAGTTAAAACTGTGGAACATTATAATAAAGGATTTGAGGCAGTTCAATCTTTAATCCAAGGTAAGATTGATGCAGTAGTTATTGATGATCAACCAGCGAAGGTATTTGTTGAGAAGAACAAAGGATTAAAGATTATTGATGAAGAATATACCTCAGAAGACTATGCAATTGGTATCGCCAAAGGTAATACTGAACTAAAAGATAAAATCAACGCAGCTATTGCACAGATTAAAGAAGATGGAACATTACAAGGAATAATAGATTATTATATTGGTAATGTAGAAGGATCTTCTCCATACGTTAAGAAAGATGTAGAACGCCCTAATGGAACCTTAGTTATGGCTACGAATGCAGAATTTCCTCCATATGAATCTATTGAAGGTAACTCAGTTGTTGGACTTGACGTAGATATGGCACAGGCAATTGCAGATATTTTAGGTATGGATCTAAAGGTAGAAGATATGGCGTTTGATTCTATTATTGCAAATATTACTACTGGTAAATCTGATATTGGTGTGGCAGGTCTAACTGATACGGAAGACCGTAGACAGTCTATTGATTTTTCTGATAGCTATTATACGGGACGTCAAGTAATCATCGTAAAAGAATAATCCTAAGGACATAAAATATAAGGAATAAGTATAAGGCTTAAAATTGGGCATAAAATATAAGGCATAAAATATAAGGCATAAAATATAAGGCATAAAATATAAGGCATAAAATATAAGGGCATAATATAGTGTTAGGAATGTAAAGAAACGTCCGCTAATCAGAACGTTTCTTTACGTGATTCACGGAAAAGTTTGTAATATTTCTTGTTTAGGCGAGAAACACTTGGTATATTAGATAATTTATTATTTATAAGGGGGTTACGGTTTGAGTATTCAGATAAAAATGGAAGAGTTTTATCAGCGGTTTGTATCGAATTTTATAGAAGATAACCGTTATATGTACCTCGTAAGGGGATTAATTACAACATTAGTAATTACATTTTTTGCTGTAATGATTGGTGCATTACTTGGTTTTATCATAGCGATAATTCGTTCTACTTATTCAAAAACTGGTAAGTTAAGAGTATTAAACTTTTTATGTAATATCTATATTACAGTAATTCGTGGTACACCGGTAGTTGTACAATTATTGATTATTTATTTTGTTATATTTGGTTCAGTTAACATAAATAAAATATTTGTAGCGGTGTTAGCATTTGGACTTAACTCCGGTGCGTATGTGTCAGAAATTGTTCGTTCTGGTATTATGTCAGTGGATGAAGGACAGTTCGAAGCAGGTAGAAGTCTTGGATTTAATTATAATCAGACTATGCGATTGATTATTTTACCTCAGGCAATTAAGAATATCTTACCTGCACTCGGTAATGAGTTTATCGTTTTGTTAAAGGAAACTTCTGTTTGTGGTTTTATAGCATTAGAAGATTTAACGAAAGCTGGAGATATTATTCGTGGTCGTACTTATGACGCTTTTATGCCACTCATAGCAGTCGCATTAATTTATTTGACATTAGTTATTATCTTTACGAAACTAGTTAATTATTTGGAGAGGAGGTTGAGAAACAGTGACCACTGATGCACAAGTAATAATTAAAGTTGAGAACCTTCATAAGGCATACAATAAAGTATATGCATTAAATGGTATCAATGAAGAGATAAGAAAAGGTGAGGTAGTTGTCATTGTTGGGCCATCTGGTTCTGGTAAATCTACCTTTTTAAGATCCTTAAATTTATTAGAAGTTCCTACGGAAGGTAAGATATTCTTTGAAGGGGTAGACATTACAGATAAAGCAACAGATATCAACAAGCATCGCCAAAGAATGGGAATGGTATTCCAACACTTTAATCTCTTCCCTCATATGACAATTTTAAAGAACCTTATGATTGCGCCTATGAAACTTCAAGGGAAAAGTGAAGAAGAGGCTAAGAAAAAAGCACTTGAACTTTTGGATAGAGTTGGTTTAGCTCATCGTGCAGATGCATATCCATCCCAACTATCCGGTGGACAAAAACAAAGAATTGCAATCGTTAGAGCACTCGCAATGGATCCTGAGGTAATGCTATTCGATGAACCAACTTCAGCATTAGATCCTGAAATGGTTGGTGAAGTTCTTGATATTATGAAGGAACTTGGCAGAGAAGGCATGACCATGGTTGTTGTTACTCACGAGATGGGATTTGCGAAAGAAGTGGCTGACCGTGTAATGTTTATTGACCAAGGTGTTGTTCAGGAACAAAATAGTCCAGCTGAATTTTTCGGTAATCCTCAGAATCAACGATTAAAGGATTTCTTGTCGAAAGTATTATAATAATATATAGATAGCGCTCATGCTGGGCGCACAGAGAAGCACCCAATTAAGAATAAATTCTTAGCTGGGTGCTTTCTACTTAGAATAGTTTCAAATTATGAGGTAACTACGATGTAATTATTAAGTAACATTATTTCATAATGATCGTTGTTTCTCCCGAAGCCAATGTCTTATATGAAGAGGAATTATAAGTAATTCGTACCGTATAAACCCCTGGGTCCAACCTTGTGGTACAGGAAGTTAGAGTAGTATCTGCAGTCATTTCAAAACGAAGATCATTGGTACCATAGGTGAAAATTTGAATTGTCGTCTGCCGAACTGATTTTAAATCGTGACCGCGAAGATTAGAATTCCAGTTTAACGAGATTGTATTTTTATTATTAATAACATTTTCTGATTGTTTTATAGTTATCGTATTCTTAACATAAGTTCCGAGGACTTCAAGATTAAATGTTTTCTTAACACTAATCCCAAAGAACGATAAAGTAGCTGTTAACTTTACTTTCGTATCATATAACGGCCTTGTAACAATTCCTTGAGAGTTGATGATGGATGGATGAGAGGATTGCCATGTTATAGTACATCCATATTTTCCTAATACAGGAAGTATAATATTTGAAATAACACTACTTGATTTATCATTATTTGAGAAGATAATGGAGAGTATATCGCGCTCGTCATCCAATAAATCTTTCTTATCTTTGGTTACCGTTAAAGTACATACTTTTAGTGGAGTAGAAGTATCGAAGTAATTTTCTGATGCTACGAAAATCTTTATTTGATAAGTACCTTTCGTTAAATTTAAATAGTTCGGATCAAAAGATATACTATTTAAATTAAAACTGGTTGCTTGCGGATTCACCTTGGTTTCAGAAATAACTTTGTTATTGTTTTTAAAAAGCTGTACGGTGACATTTGTTAATTTTGAAGTTGCATATATCATACCACTTAAATATACTTTTTCATTCTCTGTAACTACATAGTTATCACTAATGCCAGTTAAGTTGGGTACGATAATTTGAGTACCTTTTACAAGTACATAAAATTGCTTAACCCTTGTTTGATTGTTGTTGATTAAGATTGCTGTTAAGGTTACTATAGTGTCTGATCCAGTTGGCCTTGTAACTTTACCGTTGGAACTAATGATTGCTTCATTATCGGAATACCAGATTACAGTGGATTGATTCATACATACAGTTGGGAGAGTAATTGAGGAAGTAACGGAATTAGTATTATCATTCGCACTAAAAATTGGGTTTAATTGTTGATAATCTAGTTCTAGTTTATAGGCTGTGTCAGTAGCTACATCAAACTTACTAGTGGTTAGACTGCTTGCATAGACGGTATTGTGTGGGATACTAATCAGTATAGTAAGAAAAAGAATGAATAAATTCTTAAGTAATTTCTTTTGTTTCATGTCATACCTCCTAAATTATAATTCTAGCTTGAAATTAATCATATTGTAAATAATTGACAAAACAATGACATAGATGTGTCAAAGATAAGTTATTTTATGTAAAAATTACTAGTCGATTAATATTAATAGCCAAAAGTCATTTTCTGTTAGTCATGTGGCACTGGAAGTAAGAACGTCAACATGGTAGAATTATGTCATATTAAGTAATTAACTTGGTATTTCTAGTCGCATTATGTCGTGACTTTGTAATACAAAAGAGTGTCTGGTATAACATTCTATATAAAGTTATGATAAACAATTCGCCCCCTTAACCGAAGGTTTATCATAATCGCATATAGAATGATATGACAGGCATTTTTTATCTATAAAGATAAGATAGATCTTGAACTGCATATTTTTTTTGGATTTTGTTATGCAATATATATTAAAGATTAACTATTTTTTATGCATGTATAGTCTTATTGACCTAGATTATAAAATGTGCTAAATTTAATATATAATAATAAAAAAGTAAATATTGATACTTAATATTTTGATAATAATTTTATTTTTATACATTCAAGGAATAATTCGTGAAGCGTACTTTATTATTACGAGATTATGTAGTAAAATTTCATTATATAGTACTATCAGAGCATAAGGATGTAAAAGTTGCAAGAACCTAGTTAATCCTAGGCTTCTATTGCTTGGATTACTTAAGGGGTGAATTAAATTGATTAGAATAGCAATAGTTGAGGATCAAAGTCTATTAAGAGAAATGCTTGCCAAGGTATTGTCTCAAGAAGAGAGCTTTGTAGTTACTGGAAGTCTTGGTGACGGAAGAGATGTGATTAAACTTTGTGAAGAGACGAATCCAGATGTCATATTATTAGATATTAAAATGCCCAATATGGATGGCATTCATGCTCTTTCTAAAATAAAGGAACGGTTTCCAAAGATAAAATGTATCATGCTAACTACATTTGAAGAAGAGAAATTTATCTATCCAGCTCTAGCTTACGGGGCGGATGGTTATATACTAAAGGATATTAAACCTGATGTTTTAATACATATGATACAGTCTGTTTATGATGGACTGTTTGTTGTACATGACAGTATTAAAGAATATATATTGCTTCAAATGCAGAGAAGTAGTAATGAATATAAAAAGATTTCCTTAAGCACGAAAGAATTAGAATTTGATTCCACTGATTTGGATGTTTTAAAACTATTGACTAGGGGAAAGAGTAATAGTGAGATAGCTTCTGAGATTTGTTACTCCGAGGGAACGGTGAAAAATAGAATATCACGAATGTTAGAGATGACAGGAACGAAAGACAGAACACAACTGGCTATATTTGCATTACAAAGCAGCGTTATTTAAAAGCAGGTGAAGCTTCTGATGCTAAAGATTAATAGCATCTGATATATGATTTAGATCTAAATAAAAGAGAAAGTTATTTACAACTTTTTTTTTACTCTTAGAGAGGAGAGATATTATTATCATGGCTTTACGGCGTAAAAAAGGTCTATTTTATTTGTTCACGCAATTATCTTCTAATCTTACCATGCCAAGTGATTTGAGAAGCATTTTTATTTCGCTTGAGGAAGGTTTTTTTTTATTTAATTCTAAGGATGAAATCATAGAAGCAAATTCAAAGGGAAAGAAAATATATCAGTATAAGGATTTTAAATTGTATGACATAATTTTTTATCTGCTTCATAATCAAACACATGGAGAACGTGAAGAAATTTTAACAAATATAAAGAAACGAAAGGATGAAGTAACTTTTGAATGCTTATTAGAAGGTAGAGCGTACTTAGTTACGATTTTTTTTGTCAATAATATAAAAGATCTGCTATTATATACGAATGTTATTATACATGAAACTACGAACGAAAAACAATTAGAATTACAAAAGCAAAACGATACATTATTTCAATCCATTGAATTGTATAAAAAGCAATTACAGATTATAAATACATTAGAGGAAGAGAGAGCGCGCCTTCAATTACTCCAAACAATCCAAAATTCTATATTAGTAAGAGTAGAAGATGTGATGAATCAGGTCCATGAGCTACGTGAGGATGAGAATTTTGATGAGAAGACGTGGCAATTACAATTAAATAATCTTGCTGAAGAGATTCGTAAAATAATTTTGGAAGTGAGAACGTCTGTGGTAAATTTAAAGGTGTAAGAAAGGAGAGATGCAATGCTGCTTTTCGCACAGTATTCACAGGAAAAGTATCATACGATTTTATTCTTATTATTCTCTATCTTGCTATTATTTTGCTATACTATCTATATCTCCTTTAAAGTTTCAAAATCCATAATTCGTGATAAGTTTTATTTCTTTTTAGCTTCGTTATTTTTTTGGATGATTGCTAAAGCTTGCAGACTCGTTGTTACTGAAAATTCTTTAATCTGGTTAGTTATCATAATACAATATATTGGTTATTTTGGGTTTCAATATTCACTTTTTATATTCTCCTTAAATTTTTATGGTGGAGAAGAAATGGCTAGAAAAGCCCAGTGGGTTGCTGCTATTTTACCTATCCTAGGTCTTATCATTGTACTTACAAACCCAATTCATCATATGTTTTTTATTTCGCTAGATATCGATCATGAAAAACGTGGAATGTTTTATTACTTTTCATCCGTGATACATCATGTTTATATTATAGCCTCCATCTTTATATTGATTTGCGCGATGCACATTCGTATTTTTTGTAGAAGAAATAAAAAGATTCAAATTATATTACACATAACAGCAGCAATTTCAGTATTTTTTATGTTCTTATTTTGGTTGCAGACAGTAGGGATTTTGCCAAAGCTTAGCTTTTTGAAAATAGATGGTTTAGTTTTAAAAATCTGTTTAGCCTTCTTTCTTATTATTCTGCCAACACTTGGTTTTCAGTTTTTAGATATAAATCCGGTATCTTATCAGGTTTTATATCAAAAGTTTCCGCGGGGTATTGCCTTTATGAATAAGAAAGGAGTCATAAATACTCCGAATGAATTATTTGTACAAATGTTTCCCGTAATGAAGGATGGAATTTGTAACATCTCCTACTTCGTAGATAGTTTGCTAGAGATAGAACCTAAAGAGAAGGAACAATTGAAAGTATTTTTATTATCCGAATTATCAGACGAATATCTATTATCCTATAAAGATAGTAAGCTTGTAGTGAAAAAGTATCGGTCAAAATCGAATAGGTATTTGATTTATGTGGAAGATATCACTGATACGGTTGATACGATGCTAGAACTAGAGAAAAATAATAAATATTTAGCAATCATGAACCAGAACCTAAAGGAATCTATCAAGGCGAAGAAAGATTTAGTTTCAACAAGTGCAAAGGCAGCAGTTGCTCAAAATGTTCACGATATATTAGGGCATAGTTTAACGGTTGCTCTATGTACCACCGAGCTAGCTGTAAGAGACGGGTGTAGGGAAGATGCAATTGAAAAACTTGCAATGCTTGAGGAGTTATTATCGGAAAGTGTGCAAGATTTAAAAAATTCAATTCAAGGGAATGAGTTTGATTTTCAGCAGACAAGCTTAATTAAAGCAATTAAAAATTTAAGCAAATTAAAAATGCAATTAGAGATAACAACACAAGGTAGACCATATGAGCTTAACTCAGCACAAAATGAAGCTGTTATTCGAATATGTCAAGAAGCTGTAACAAATGCGATTAAGCATGGAGATGCGAAAACTGTTCATCTCATTCTGCGATACTATCAAAAATTTCTTGAAATCTACATAATTGATGATGGAAAGGGTTGTAATCAAGTAAAAGTAGGTTATGGTTTAAGCGGTATGGAGGGAAGAGTAAAGAAACTTGGTGGTTCCTTTGAGTTTGGTTCGGATGGAGAGAAGGGGTTCCATATTCATTTAGAAATTCCCATCATAAGAGCGGATAAATAAATTAAACTTGTAAATACTAAGGTAATCTAAAAAAAATATAAAATTAGAAAAAAATCTGTTGACGGCTCAACAAAATGGTGCTAGAATAGCAATCTGTTGAGCAGTCAACATTTTTAATTCTCAGAATATAGCGTTTATTAAATAAAATATTCTACTTAGGAAATTTTTCACGCTTCTGAAAATATAATGTTTTTATCGATTGCACTCTTTATTCATGAAAGAAAAAGTTTTCAAAGTATGCTTTTTCTTGTTTATATAGGGATGTTAGGAGGATTATTATGTATGATCATAAGTCAGAAAACTTCATCTGGTTTGATAAGGTTAAAAAAATGGCGCAAAGGAGACAACAAGAGGCCTTAAAACCTTATGGACTTTCTAGTATTCATGCCATGTATCTTGTGATATTGTTGGATCAACCAGATGGTTTGACATTCAAAGAACTTTGTGAAAAACTATGTGTGGATAAGGCGAACACCTCCAGAGCTGTAAATGTTCTAGAAGAAAAAGGATATGTTTTTAGAGACTATACTAGTGCTGGAGTTTTAAAATATAAGCTTATTTTAAGTGAGGAGGGAAAGAATATTGCACAGGAGGTAGGGCGTACGATGAAAAAATTTCATCGTCAGCTTGGTGAATCATTGACGGAAGAAGAGATAAAGACTGTGCGAAGGGTAATGTTTAAAATTGCGAAAGCAGTAGATGATATGGAAAATGACAAGGAGGAATAAGCATGAAATTAATAATGAGATACCTAAAACCCTTTGCAGGGATTGTGGTTCTTTGTATTGTGCTATTATTTGGGCAAGCGATGAGTGACTTAAGCTTACCAACCCTAATGAGTGAAATTGTAACGAATGGTATACAAAATGGTGGTGTTGAAGAACCAGCACCAAAGGCAATTAGTGAAAATGGAATGACCTTTATCACAACCTTTATGACAGAGGATAACAAACAACAATTTCTTAACGCTTATCAACTCATCGATAAGGATTCCGAAGATGCAAGCAAATATCGTAAAGATTATGAGCTATTAAATCAAGAATCCATATATGTAAGAAAGAGTTTAAGTAAAGAAGAATTAGAACCAATAGAAACTAGTTATGGTAAGGCTGCTTTAGCATTTGTAACCATGATTCAAAAGCAGATGGAACAACAGGATGGACAGACGAATGAAGCGACCACTTCAGATAATGCAAAAGAAAATTTTGCTGGAATGACAACAGATAAGCTTTATGAGCTTCTTCCTATGATTCAGGCTATGCCAAAAGAAGCTGTGGGAACATTTATACAGACTGCTTCGGATAGTGATTCTTTTCTTCATGCTCAGATGGGTGTTTTATTTACAAAAATGTTTTATGAAGAACTTGGTATGAATCTCAATCATATTCAAAGAACTTATATTATAGTTACTGGTTTAAAAATGCTTGCTATTACATTTGCTGGTGTTGTTGCTGCAATTGCAGTTGGATTTTTAGCTTCTAGAATGTCTGCTAGAGTGGCACAACGTATGAGAAGAGATGTCTTTTCTAAGGTAGAGAGTTTTTCAAGTGCCGAGTATGATAAATTCTCAACAGCATCTTTGATTACTAGAACTACAAACGATATACAGCAAGTTCAGATGCTAATTGGTATGGGTGTACGAATGATGTGCTATGCACCAATCATGGGTATCGGTGGTATTATCTTTGCAGTTAATAAATCTGTATCCTTAAGCTGGATTATAGCAGTGGCTGTTATTATTTTACTTGGTCTCATTGCAATTATCTTCTCCATTGCATTACCGAAGTTTAAATCATTACAAAAATTAATTGACCGACTTAACTTGGTTAGCCGTGAGAACTTAGGTGGTATGATGGTAATTCGTGCCTTTGGTAATGAAGGTTATGAAGAAAATCGTTTTGAAAAAGCAAATAGTGAGTTAAGTAAAACAAATCGTTTTGTGCAAAGAACAATGGCATTTATGATGCCAGCTATGATGCTTATAATGAACTGTGTCACCTTAGTTATTGTGTGGAGTGGTAGTCATGCAATTGCAGATTCTACTTTACAGATTGGTGATATGTTAGCATTTATGCAGTATGCAATGCAAATCATCATGGCATTTTTAATGATAGCAATGATGTTTATTATGGTACCAAGAGCTTCTGTTTCTGCAGTTCGTATTCGAGAAGTATTGGATACTAAACTTGAGATAAACGATAAAAAGAATACAGTTAGTTTAGTGGAAGACGCGAAGAAAAACGGAACCAATGTTAAGGGTAGGGTTGTATTCCGTGATGTATCCTTCCGTTATAATAACGCAGAGTCAGATGTATTAGAGAATATTAATTTTACTGCGAAACCAGGAGAAACAACAGCATTTATCGGTTCTACTGGTTCTGGTAAATCAACACTGATTAACTTAGTTCCTAGATTTTATGATGTTACAAAAGGAAGTATTGAAATCGATGGTGTTGACATTCGAGATTTAAAACAAGAAGAACTTAGAGATTTAATAGGATATGTTCCGCAAAAGGGTGTTTTATTTACTGGTGATATTGAATCTAATATTCGTTACGGTAAAGATCATGCCGAAATATCAGAAATAGAAAAAGCAATTGAGGTTGCTCAGGCGAAGGATTTTGTTGATTCTACAGAAGAAGGATTAAAAACCTCAATTGCACAAGGTGGTACCAATGTTAGTGGTGGACAGAAACAGCGTTTATCCATTGCAAGAGCATTAGTGAAGAAACCACCAATTTATATCTTCGACGATAGTTTTTCAGCATTAGACTTTAAGACAGATTCCGCACTTCGTGCTGCTTTAAAGAAATTCACATCTGATGCTACCGTATTAATTGTTGCACAGCGTGTTAGTACAATTATGACTGCAGAACAAATTATTGTGTTAGATGAAGGTAAAGTAGTTGGTATTGGTACACACAAAGAGCTTTTGGCTAATTGTAAAGAGTATCAAGAAATTGCGGAAAGCCAGTTATCAAAGGAGGAATTAGCATGAGTCAAGAATCAAACGTAACTCCTAAGGTACCGCAGCGCCAGAGAGGACCAATGGGTGGTGGTCCGATGGGCGGCATGGGAATGGGTGGTGAGAAGGCAAAGAACTTTAAGGGTAGTTTAAAAAAGTTAATGTCATATCTAGCACCGTTTCGTATACAAATTTTCGTTGTTATTGTGTTTGCAGCTATCTCCACGGTATTTACAATTGTAGGACCAAAGATATTAGCAAAAGCAACCGATGAATTAACGAGTGGTATCATGGGGAAAATCACTGGAAAAGGTGGAGAAATTGATTTTTCCTATATAGCGACTATCATGTTGTGGTTAGTATTTCTTTATGTAATAAGTGCCATATTCTCTTATATGCAAGGGCATTTAATGTCTGGAGTATCCACAAATATAGCTTATAATCTTAGAAATGCTATCATGAAGAAGATGAATAAGCTGCCATTTAGCTATTATAACAAGACCAGTCATGGAGAAGTATTATCAAGAATTACAAACGATGTAGATACCTTAAACATGACCTTAAATCAAAGTATTACCCAATTAATTACCTCAGTTACCTCTGTTTTAGGTGTATTAATTATGATGCTCTCTATCAGTTGGAAACTAACCATCATAGCGGTATTAATCTTGCCACTTTCTGTACTACTGATTATAGGGGTAGTAAAGAAATCTCAAAAATATTTTAAAGGTCAGCAAAAATACCTTGGACGTGTCAATGGACATATTGAAGAGATGTATGGTGGACACTTGGTAGTAAAAGCATTTAATGGAGAAGAAAAATCTCTTGAAAAGTTTGACCAAGAAAACGAAAAGCTTTATGAGAGTGCTTGGAAATCAAACTTCCTTTCAGGATTAATGATGCCAATCATGAATTTCGTAGGTAATCTTGGCTATGTATTAATATGTATTGTTGGTGCATCGATGGCAGCAGGTGGAACCATGACAATTGGTGGAATTCAAGCATTTATCCAATATGTTCGTTCCTTTACTCAGCCAATCTCACAGATTGCTAACATTTCAAATCAAATTCAACAGATGGTAGCAGCTGCAGAGCGTGTATTTGAATTCTTAGATGAAAACGAAGAAAGCAAAGATGTAGTAAAAGTTACTATGGACGATATTGATCTAAAGGGTGATGTAACCTTTGATCATGTACGCTTTGGTTATGAGGATACTGATCAAATAGTTATTAAAGATTTCTCTGTGAAGGTTAAAGCAGGACAGAAGGTTGCGATTGTTGGTCCAACAGGTGCTGGTAAAACAACGCTGGTTAAGTTGCTGATGAGGTTCCATGATATTAATAGTGGTGATATCTATGTAGATGGTTATAATACCAAAGACTTCTCTCGGTCTGATCTTCGTACGGAGTTCGGTATGGTTCTTCAGGATACTTGGTTATATAACGGAACCATTATGGATAACATCCGATATGGTAAGTTAGATGCAACAGATGAAGAAGTAATAAAAGCAGCGAAAGCTGCACAGGTTGACCACTTTGTTCGTACTTTACCAGATGGTTACCAGATGGTTTTAAACGAAGAGGCAAGCAATATATCACAAGGTCAGAAACAGCTATTAACTATAGCAAGAGCTATACTTGCAGATTCTAAGATTCTTATTTTAGATGAAGCCACAAGCTCTGTTGATACCAGAACAGAAGTATTGATTCAAAAGGCTATGGATAACTTAATGAAGGGTAGAACTAGCTTTATCATAGCTCACCGTCTCTCAACGATTCGAAATGCAGATATTATCCTTTGTATGAAGGATGGCGATATTGTTGAGCAGGGTAATCATGATGAACTTATGAAACTTGGCGGTTTCTATGCAAATCTATATAACAGCCAGTTTGAGAAGTTACCGGCATAAATGATATAATTATAACAAGGAGCTTTTGCAAAATAGATAAGAATTTATCTATGGAGCAAGAGCTCCATTTTTTATTACGAACGAAACATTGAAAAGAAAAATATTACTCCAAAAACTAAAAATATTACACCAAATAATAAAATTGTTGGATTTTTATTTCTAGAAAGAACTTTATAATAGATACAAGGGGACGATACCAACAAAAGTATGTTTCGATTTAGAATAACAGATATCTTGGAGGAGAGAGCAAAATGAGACAATATCATTACTTAAATGAATCTGCAGATTTTATTCTAGAAGATCCAGAATTAACAAGTTACCTCTACTTTCCGATTGCGAATGAAAACGGAGTAATGGCATCTGTTACACCATCCCTTCATGGAGATAATAAGATGGGACAGAATACTTATCTTTTAGCACCCGTAAGTGTAGAGGAATTACATAATAGTAAAGCATCAAGAAATTTCTGGTGTATCATGGAAGGGAAAAATCCTTGGTCTGTGGTTGGTAATTCAAGCAATCAACAGGCGAACCTATATAAAGAAGAGAAAGAGAAAACCTATTTAAGAGCAGGCATTATGTGGCAAGAGGTTGAGAGAATTTCTGCGGTTTATGGACTAAAAGCGAAAGTGCTATCGATAGTGCCTGCATCAGGAGAAACAGTTGAACTTATGAAGGTAACGATAGAGAACATTGGTGTTGATAGTGTAACATTTACACCAATAGCAGCGATTCCATTATATGCACGATCTGCAGATAACTATAGAGACCATCGTCATGTTACTTCGTTATTACACCGGATTCATACTACAGACTATGGTGTGATAGTGAATCCTACGCTTACATTTGATGAGCGTGGGCATAAGAAAAATGAGGTGATTTATGGAGTATTAGGTACTGCCAGAGGGGCTAATCCTCCTGTATCTTTTTATCCTACCGTGGAAGGATTTATTGGAGAAGGTGGAAGCCTAGAACAACCAAGAGCTTTTTATTCAAAGAATTTAATACCGATGGCAGCAGGTGAATCCGTTGCAGGGTATGAAGCACTTGGTGGACTTGTATTTGAGAATGTAACCTTAAAGGGTGGAGAAGAAGCCTCTTATACCATTGCGATGGGATATGGTAACACCGAGGAGGATTTTAAAAAGGAGGCTAAGAAGTTCCTTCTATCAGATAAGGCTTTTGATGATGAAGTTCAATATACAAAAAATTATTGGAATCAAAAGATTAATATTCATTATCGTACAGGAAATCAGGAATTTGATTATTTTATGTACTGGGTTAATTTTCAACCGATGCTTCGAAGAATCTATGGTTGTTCCTTTCTACCACATCACGACTACGGAAAAGGCGGGAGAGGATGGCGTGATCTTTGGCAGGACTGCTTAGCACTACTTATGATGAACCCTTCCGGAGTCCGAGGTATGTTACATGATAATTTCTCAGGAATACGTATGGATGGTACGAATGCTACTATCATAGGGACTAAACAGGGAGAGTTTATAGCAGACCGTAATAATATTACAAGGGTCTGGATGGACCATGGGGTTTGGCCTTTACTAACGACCAATTTGTACATAAATCATAGTGGAGATATTCGTTTCTTATTAGAGGAAATAACCTACTTTAAGGATATGCAGGCGGTAAGAGGAGAAGAAAAGGATACAAAATATGACGAAGGTCTTGGAAAAAGAGTTAAGACCATTCAGGGGGAACAATACCAAGGAACAATATTAGAACACCTATTACTGCAAAATTTAACGGCATTTTACGATGTTGGTGAACACAATCACATCCGTTTACGTGGTGCGGATTGGAATGACGCGCTTGATATGGCAAAGGAACGTGGAGAAAGTGTGGCATTCACAGCTGCCTATGCGTTAAATCTTATGACACTAGCCGAGCTTTTAGAAAAGCTTGAGGAACATGGAGTTACAAGTGTATTACTAGCAAAAGAAATGCAAATTTTATTAACAGAGGATATTACTTGCTTTAACGATATAGAGCGTAAAAAGGATATTCTTTATACGTATTGTAAACAAGTGAAGGAGAGTGTGAGTGGACAAAAAGTAGAGGTATTCGTAACCAACTTAGTTCGTAATTTAAAGAATAAGTCTGAATGGATAAAAGATCACATTCGTAACGAAGAATGGTTAACCAATGCAGAGGGATTTCATTGGTTTAATGGTTATTATGATAATCATGGGCAGAGAGTAGAAGGTGATTTTGCACAGGGAGTACGTATGATACTAACTAGTCAAGTTTTTACGATTATGTCTGGGGTTGCAACAAAGGAGCAAGTAAAAGATGTAATTCGTGCAGCAGACCACTATCTATATGAAGAAAAGATGGGAGGCTATCGATTAAATACTGACTTTAACGAAGTGAAACTTGATTTAGGTAGAATGTTTGGGTTTGCTTATGGACAAAAAGAAAATGGAGCGGTATTTTGTCATATGGCAATCATGTATGCCAACGCTTTATATCAAAGAGGTTTCATAAAAGAGGGATATCATGTGATAGATAGTTTATTCCGTCATTGTAATGATTTCTCTGTAAGTAGAATATATCCTGGAATTCCAGAATATATCGCAGAAAATGGTCGTGCACTATATCATTATCTGACAGGCTCAGCAAGCTGGCTATTACTCACGGTACTTACAGAAATGTTTGGTATCAAAGGAAGATATGGTGATTTATACTTTGAACCAAAGCTATTATTAGAGCAATTTAGGCAGGATGGAACAGCAAAGGTTGAATTTATATTTGCAGAGAAATCCTTTGAAGTTACCTATCAAAACAGTAAGAGATTAGAAGTATCAGAGTATCAAGTTTCTAAGATTATACTAGATGGAATGGTTTACGAGTCAAAGGATTTAAGATGTATAAGACGAAGCGATATACTTAAACTTTCCAATAATCAAATGCACTTAATTACGGTCGTATTATGTTAGTGGGTGAGAGTAACACTATGAAAAAGAATGCATAGAAAAGAATGCTATGAAAAAGAATGCATAGTAAAAGAATGCATAGAAAAAGAATGCTATGAAAAAGAATGTATAGAAAAAGAATGCAAAGAAAAAGAATGCTATGAAAAAGAATGTCATGAAAAAGAACGCATAAAAGTGATTGACTTGCATTTACGAAAATATCCTGAAAAAATCACTATAAACATCGAAGATATGATATAATATTTGTAACATTATACTAAAAATTTAATAGTTCCAGTTTCTGCACATTAAAATTCATTTACCTAAATATTTAAACTTATTAACTAAAAAAATGACACCATATTAGAAATAAAGATATGATACAGAGGTGTGATTTTCGTTATGATATAAAGGGGTTTGTAAATTGTAGACTTTATAAATAGTTACGTTACAAATACCCTTTTCTTTATTTCGCTATTAAGAAAATTAAAAACAATTATTCATAACATCGAAGAGAAGGAGATATGTAGGTATGAGAATTAGGACAGTAACTACAGATTATCATAAGAATCTATTTTTACTAGAATCAGAGAGATTCATTGCAACTGAAGTAGGATGTAATCAAGTTGTTGCCATATATCCAGAATTGACCTACCAGACCATTCGAGGATTTGGCGGCGCTTTTACGGAGTCTTCCGGCTATAATTTTTCAAAGCTTAGCAAAGAAAAGAAAAACATTGTTCTGAATGCTTATTTTGGTAAGGATGGAATTCATTATACCTTAGGAAGAACTCATATCAATAGCTGTGATTTTTCACTTTCTAACTATTCTTATCTTGAAGAAGATGAGGACATCAATCAAAAGTTTAACCGTGATCGAGACAGAGAATACATTGTCCCAATGATAAAAGCTGCAATCGAACTTAGTGAAGACAATATTACTTTCCTAGCATCCCCTTGGTCGCCTCCTTCGTTTATGAAGACAAACCTCGATATGAATCATGGCGGGGAATTAAAAGAGGAATATAAAAGAGATTGGGCAAAATACATAGCAGCTTATATAAAGGACTGTAAAAAAGATGGAATTACGATTTCCATGCTTACTGTACAAAATGAACCGGAAGCAACTCAGGTTTGGGATTCCTGCCGCTACAGCGCAACGCAGGAAATGGAATTTGTCAGAGATTATCTGGGACCAATCTTAGCAGAAGAAGGTTTAAGTGACGTAAAAATCTATGTTTGGGACCACAACAAAGAACTATTGTATGAGCGTGCAAAGGTAATCCTTTCTGATAAAAATGCAAGAGAATATATAAGCGGAGTTGCGTTTCATTGGTATACCGGGGATCATTTTGAAGCTCTTGATTTAGTAAGAGAACATTTTCCAGAACAAGAACTATTATTCACAGAAGGTTGTGTTGAGTATGGAAGATTTTTTGATTCCTCCGAGGTTTGGAAGGCAGAAATGTATGCTCATGATATCTTAGGTAACCTAAATCATGGGATGCATGGATATATGGACTGGAATCTATTACTTGATGATAAAGGTGGACCAAATCATGTAGGAAACTTCTGTCAAGCTCCAATCATGTGCAATGCAGAGGAGGATAGTATACAGTTTAATCTTTCTTACTATTACATAGGTCACTTTAGTAAATACATTATGCCTGGTGCTAAACGTATTGCTTATACTAAGTATTCGGATTTAGTAGAGGTAGCAGCATTTATTAATCCAAATAAAGAACGGGTTGTTGTTTTACTTAATAAATCAGAGAAAGAGGTAACAGTAGTACTAAAGGAGAATGGAATTGGTCAGGAAATTAAGGTGAATTCTCATAGTATTGTTTCAGTGATTTGTTCAGAAGAGTAATTTAACCTCATCAGGGAAGTATTGGATTGCGAATTTCCGATTTGATAACTTTGGAGTTTATAAAAGATCTTATGGTAAAGTGTCTGATGTGGATGGAGTGTAAGAAAGCCCTATGTTTGCAGATTAAGGAAAGGCAAGGTTTTGAAAATGAATCATTACAAAAAGTTAATAGTCCTTCTACTTAGTTGTCTCCTATTTGCCCTTAGCAGTTGTAGCAAAACTATATCCCTTACAGCTGATTCAACTGTAGTTTCTGTGGGAGAAACAACCATAACATTAGATGAAATGATGTATCATGTTCTCCTTGCTAAGATGCAAGGAGAACTCTATGCCTCATTTTTAGGAGAGAAAGATTTTTGGACGAAAGAATATGAGCCCTCTGTAACAATGGCAGATCAGATGAAACAATATGCATTAGATAATGCAATCAAATATGAAATTCTTTACGAGATGGCGGAAAATAAAGATTATTCCTTAACAGAAGAAGAACTATCAGTAAGTGAAGCTCAGGCAGAGGATATTGAAAAAACAATACCAGAAGAGGAGTTAAAATCTTTAGGTTTAACGAACGAGTTAATAGAAAAAATACAAAGGAAGATATCGCTTTCAACAAAATATTATGAGGACTATCTTCTTACCCTATCAGCAGATGAGAAAGAAGCGAAGCTACGCTTTGAAGAAAAATTTGAAGAGCTAAAAAAAGAGTATCAAGTGAAGGTAAATAATAGTATTTGGGAAAAAGTAGATATAACAAATCCTTCGATACCAGGGTAATAGCGAATATAAAAGTGCTCAGACTAAAAAAATGACACCTTTTCAAAATACGGTTCCTTATAAACAAAGTCGATGGTCTTTATAATAAAGATAAACAAGAAACGGAGGACTGACCATGACAGAGAAGAGTGTACAAGAGAAAAGAAAAAAATCGGTAACCATGCGTAGATTAATGAATCAGAAATATCTTCAGCTTATGGTTATCCCGGGAATTATATGGATGTTAATCTTCAATTATATTCCTATGGGTGGTATCATAATCGCTTTTAAAAAATTTAAAATAACGAAATCTATTGCAGAAGCACCTTGGGTGGGGTTGAAATATTTCGAGGAATTCTTTCAGGATTCCAATTTTAGTAACATTATGGTAAATACACTTGGAATTAGTTTATTAAAATTAATTATAGGATTTCCGCTCCCAATCATCTTTGCTTTATTAATTAATGAAATAAGAAATCTTAAATTTAAGAAAATAACTCAAACTATTTCTTATTTACCACACTTTTTATCATGGGTTGTACTCGGCGGAATTTTGACAACTTGGCTAAATAGTACAGGTGTTATAAATGTATTATTTCAGGCATTACATATTACAAGTGGACCAGTTTCCTATCTTGGTGATCCAAAATATTTTTGGGGAGTAGCGTTAGTCTCGGATAGTTGGAAGGAGCTAGGATGGTCAGCAATCATATATTTAGCTGCCATTTCTTCGGTAGATCAACAGCTCTATGAAGCTGCAACGGTAGATGGAGCAACGAAGATACAAAAGATATTTAAGATTACATTGCCTTCGATTAAAGGAACCATTGCCATCATGTTGATTTTACAGGTTTCTGGATTATTAAATGCTAATTTTGATCAGATTATGATACTAAAAAATCAGATTAATATTTCCAGAAGTCAAGTAATCGATACTTATGTATATCAAGTTGGTATGTCACTTGGCAAATATTCGTATGCAACAGCAGTTAGCCTGTTTAAGTCAGTTATCGCTTTATTTCTTTTATTAATTGCGAACTTTTCCAGCAAGAGACTGCTTGGCAGGTCATTATACTAGGAGGTTGCAGCATGAAAAGAAGCGTATCATCTAAAATCAAACGATCCAAAGGAACTTTAATCTTCGATATCCTAAATACGATATTAATGCTTTTTATCTGCTTTGTATGCATCTATCCTATTTGGTATGTCATTGTTAATTCCTTTAATGATGCAAATGATGCATTAATGGGAGGCATCTATTGGTGGCCAAGACAGTTCTCCTTACAAAATTATAAGACAGTGTTCAGTGACAACAGTGTATTGCAAGCATTTAAGATAACAATTGCAAAGACTTTAATTGGTACCACAGTCAATGTACTATTTACTGCTATGGTAGCTTATCCTCTTTCAAAAAAATATCTGATTGGAAGAAAGTTTTACATGGCAATCGGAACAATTACGATGTTCTTCTCCGGAGGCTTAATACCAACGTTCCTTCTATTCAAGGGGCTTGGATTATTAAATAATTTCTGGGTTTATGTTATTCCAGCAGCGTTTAACTTTTTTAATCTACTCATAATGATTAACTTCTTTCGAGAGATTCCAGATGCTTTAGAGGAATCTGCAAAAATTGACGGCGCCAATGATTTTACTATCTTTCGTAAGGTAATTCTTCCGTTATCAAAACCTGTATTAGCAACCATTGCTTTGTTTGCAGGAGTTGGACAATGGAATGATTACTTTGGAGGATTAATGTATATTACAGATAACCGTTCCTTAGAACCAATTCAGACATATCTTTATCGACTGGTAGCACAGGTACAGTCATCGCAGATGGCGAGTTCAATCTCAGCCTCTAATATCAGTGCGAAGGACAGTACTTCAACCGCGATAAAATTGGCTGCCATGGTTATCACAACATTGCCTATATGCTGTGTTTATCCATTCCTTCAAAAATATTTTATAAAAGGAATGATGATAGGTGCAGTTAAGGAATAAAATATAAAGGGAGGATTTTTCAATGAAAATGGGTAGCAAAAAATGTATTGCGCTTCTACTTTGTTTCATCATGCTGTTTTCTCTCGCTGCTTGCGGTAAAGGGAAAACAACCGATACAACAGTAGGGGCTACAACGGGACCAACAAAAGCAGTAGTACCTACAGATGGAACGAAAGAAGGAACGAAAGAAGGAACAAAGGATAATAACAATCAGGGAGAAGTAGTTCCTGGTTGGCAGACAAACGCATCCGATAAGGTTGATTTAACATGGTACATAAACTTTTCTTGGTTTACTACTCCTTGGGGTGAGAACTTAATATCCAAGACGATTACAGAAGAAACTGGCTGTAACATTAATTTTGTCGTTCCAGCAGGTAACGAAGCTGAGAAACTAAATTCTTTGATTGCATCAGATTCTTTACCAGATTTATTAACGATTGGTTGGTGGGAAGGCCAAGTAAATCAGATGATCGAAGATGGAATGGTTTATGCTTTAGACGAACTAGCAACGAAGTATGACCCATACTGGTTTGAAGTAGCAGATAAAGGTCGTGTTGGCTGGTTTACAAAAGAAGATGGACACGTTTACGGATATCCAAACTCTTCTTTCTCTCCACAAGATTATGAAAAATATGATAACATCTCTTCCAATCAGACCTTCCTTGTAAGAAAGGATATGTATGAAGCAATTGGAAGTCCAGATATGACAACACCGGAAGGTTTTATTGCAGCAGTAAAAGCAGCAGCGGCTAAGTACCCAGAAGTGAATGGACAGCCAATCATTCCAGTAGGTGCACATGAATTTATTTCAACTGGTAATAATTCTTTTGACCTGTATTTATCTAACTTCTTGGCAACCCCTTATGAAAAAGATGGTAAGTACTACGATAGATATAGCGATCCTGAATTAGTTCGTTGGTTAAAAGCTTTTCGCGAATTAGGTGCAGAAGGATATCTAAAAGAAGATATCTTCGTTGACAAGAGAGCTCAAATGGAAGAAAAGATTGCTCAGGGACGTTACTTCTGTATGTTATATCAGAGAACTGATTTAGCAGATCAAGAGAAGGTATTATACAAGAATGATCCAAACAGTATTTATATCGCAATCGATGGACCAAAGAATTCCAAAGGAGATGCTTACACCTTACCAGGAACCGGTATCAATGGTTGGTGTGTAACTATGATATCTAAGAAGTGTCAGCGTCCAGATCGTGCGATCCAATTATGCTCTTACTTAATGAGTGAGCATGGGCAGCATATGACTTGGTTAGGTGTAGAAGGTGTTACTTGGGATTATGTAAATGGTAAAGAAACAATGAAACCAGAAGTGAAAGAAATTTTAACAACTGATCGTAGTGCTTACGATAAACAGTATGGTGCAGATTCCTGTTACTGGATGTTCCAAGACAATGCAATGTCATTAAAATGGGCGGTGGAAACACCAGAACCTCTAGGACAGATGGAACGCTGGACCTTCCCATATGTTATATCAGTATCCCAGTATGATGTTAGCTTAGCAGCAGATTCTGATGAATTCGATATTCAGAGTAATGTAGATAATGAATGGGGTGTTGTATTACCTCGACTATTATTAGCGAAGACAGAAGCAGACTTTGATACTATCTGGAATGCATTTATTCAGAAGAAAAAAGATTTCGGTTTTGATAAAGTTCTAGCAACGAAGACTGAGATGATGAAGGAAGCAAAAGTGAAATTAGGAGTTAACTAATTAGAGTAAAATATTTTTATCAAATTATTTGATATAGTGTAAGGAAAAACAGCCTGTTTTAAGAAATAACTACAGGTTGTTTTTCCTATATCAAGTTTTAGCTAGTGACTGTATGTCACACTTTTTTATGGGGCCGAATTTTTACATAAACATAACATGCACAAGCTAAAGTGCAGGAATAGGTGTTGCTATGAGAAAACTAAGAAAGCTTTTTTCAGCTATGAAATTAAATCATAAAATAACTATATTAATTATTGGAACCATAGTAATTCCTATGGTTATTTTATCTGTCCTTCTTTTTCAAAATATGAGGGAATCTGTCATAAAAGAAAAAGTTAAAAATGTTGAAATCAGCATTAATCAAAGTTATAACCATATTCAAAAAAATGTGGAGCTATGTCATATGTCAACACAGGTTATCTTAAACAGCGAAGGCTTTTGGGATAAATTAATAGAGTTTCAGAATTCCGAAGATGTCGACAAGAATGAAATCATAAAATTCTCAAAGAACGATGTTCGGAATATTGAACGACTGGTAAACAGTAACCCATATCTTTATCAGATAAGAATCTACATTGGAACTAAAAAAGTACCGGAAATGATGCCGGTTCTTTATTATATGGATCGACTTGAGGTTTTCGATTGGTATGATGAAAATGATACGCGAAAGATTTTCTGGAATTTTGATTATGATGGCACTATTTTTCCTTACTATGTATTAAAACCCTCAAAACATATCGTATCACTTACAACACGTGTTATAGCTACCAAGAAAAAAGTAGATGCCCTGATTGAAGTTGCAACGAAGATGGATGTTATATTTCCGGATATATATGAAGCGAACGAAGAACAATGGACTTGCTTTGTAGATGAACATGGAACTTACTTTTATGGAGAAGGGGACTCAAATCAAAAGTGGTTAGAATTTGCGGAGGGTGTATTTAAAACAATCCAAAAGGATACCAAGGAGTCTTATTATCACAATATGTATCTTGATAAAGAACCAGTCGTAGTTGGGTACATACCGTTAGAACAGTTTAATGGTCATCTGCTAAAGATTGTATCTTTAAAAAAGGCATTCAGGGATATCAATGACAAAAGAAATGTATTTCTCGTTGGTTTTTCTGGAGCTGTAGCAATTTTAATCGTTGCAGCGAACTTCTTGGTTAAATTGGTACTTCGCGATTTTTATCGGGTAATTCATACCGTTACGAAGGTAAAAGAAGGTGATTTAGCGATACGAGTTCCAGTCTGCTCCTCGAACGAAATAGGACAATTAAGCGGTCAAATTAATGATATGATGGACACCATAACCGATTTGATGGAGGGGCAATTAAAAAGAGAACTTTTAGTAAAAGACAGTGAGATTAGAGCACTACAAAATCAAATCAATGCTCATTTTATCTATAACGTATTGGAATCGATTAAAATGATGGCTGAGATAGAAGAACGATATGATATTTCAGATGCAGTTACCTCACTTGGAAAGTTACTACGATATAGTATGAAATGGGTATCAAAGAATGTAACGGTAAGAGAAGAAGTTGACTATATAAAAAATTATTTGGCGCTCATAAATCTTCGGTTTGATTATGAAATCTATTTAAGTATCAATATGCCAGATATCATTTGGAGTCAAGAGATACCAAAGATGTCATTACAACCAATTATTGAGAATGCAATCTACCATGGAATTGAAGAAATTGCGGAGGATACGAGTATCTATATGAAGGGCATCCTATTTGAGGATTATTGTACGATAGAAATTACGGACTCAGGCAAGGGAATGACAGAGGAAGAAGTAAGAAAACTTCAGCGTAAAATTTCTGGAGAGATTGAAACTAGTGGAAGTTCCGGGAATGGGATAGGGCTAAAGAATGTACAAGATCGTATCAAAATCAGTTTTGGAGAACCATACGGAATCAGCGTAGCATCAAGGAAGGACTGTTATACAAAGGTTATCGTTAAGATACCATTGATCCTATCATAGGGAGGAGGGAATTCCATGAAGAAGCTTTTGATTGTAGAGGATGAAAAAATGATCAGGCAGGGCATAAAAAGTATCGCAATGCGTGCACCTGTTCCAATCGAAGAAATTTTAGAATGTAAAAATGGGGAAGAAGCATATGAAGTAGTAAAAAATGAGGTAATCGATGTCATGATTACTGATATTCGCATGCCCGGAAAAGATGGAATAACTTTAGTAAAAGAAATTCAAGTTTTACCTCATATACCTAAAATAGTCGTAATTAGCGGGTATGATGATTTTAATTATGCAGTTGAATTACTGCGTTGCGGAGCTAAGGATTATTTATTAAAACCAATTGAGCGTGAAAAAATATTCGATGTGTTAATAAAATTAGAAAAGGAACTGTGTGAAGAGAAGGAAGAAGCAGAAAAAAGGAATCTTGTATGGCAGCAGCAGTTACGTTATTGCATGTTAGGAGAAGCAAGTTTAGATAGTTGTAAGGTAACCTTTGAAGAATTCTTACAAAATGAAAAATATCTTTTATGCTGTACGAATATATGGAGAGAAGATTGGCTAGAGGAAACGAATATTTTAGGATTAACGAAGATGCAACATCAGAATATCTATATAATGAGGGTCTCGCAAAAGCAGCTTGTACAAAAAGTTTTTTGTGAAGATTATGTCGGATTTAGCGAAGAACATGCACAATTTGAAGAATTAAAGATTGCTTTCAAAGAAGCATTATGTGCAAGAAAGCAATCCTTTTATCAGGAGAGTCACCAGATTGACTATAAAGATTGTAGTAATAATCTAATTAAGATTAAGGAGAAGGAAAAGCAGAGAGAAGAAAATGAAACTAATTCTTCTAGAGATTCAGTTATTGAACTGACACAAAATGAGATTGACCAATATGTTCAATTGTTTGGAACAAGCAAGTGGGAACAAAATGATAAATTCATCAAGAATCTTTACTACAATGTGAAATGTGGAAAGATTGCACCGGAAGACTTTGAGCATACGATGCAATGTTTTGTCAAAGGAATTGAGGATAATTACCAAAGCGTTATAGATTTTAGCGATACCAGAGTTCTACATCATAAAAGTATCTATGAATATGATTCAGGCTCAAAATATTTAGAAAATTTAATGGAGTGGCTGGTTGAACTTCATGAAAGAATTCTATCTGAATTTTCTGATTTTAAGAATAAGCAGAAGATTCAAACAGCTTTGATTTATATTAAGGAAAATTATAATAAAGATTTAAATATGGCAGTGGTATCTAATTACATATCAATGAATTATTCTTTATTTTCTTTTACTTTTAAACAATATACAGGAACTTATTTTGTCCAATATTTAAAGGATCTTCGGATTGCAAAAGCGAAAGAATTGCTAGAGAAGACTGAGAAAAAAATAGTGGAAATCAGTAATGAAGTCGGATATGAAAATGAAAAACATTTCATGAAGATATTCAAGAATCACTGTGGAGTGTCCCCATCGGAATTTCGAAAAAACTCTTATGTGGGGAAAGCAAAACCGGTGCATTAACGGCTTAAAATTAGCAAGAACCTCGGATATACAAGATTGGAGGAGAAAATATGTTTGACAACAAAGGAAGATTTGTCATAAAAAATTACTTGAAAGAGAGTACTTTTGCAAGTTTCTTACCTGGAATTAGCGGGAAATACGGAATTCCAATTTGGTGTTTTTATGTGAACCGGGGACAGGCGGTTACAAGTTTTGGAGTTCTAGATAAGGATCATTCCATTATGGAATTTTATCCTGCTCATCAGGCTTATCAGATGACGAAAACCAATGGATTTCGTACATTTTTAAAGATTGACCACTCCTATACAGAAGCATTCTCTGATGCGGAACGAGAACATGCGATGTACATCGGAATGAATGAATTAGTATTAGAGGATAGAATTGATGATAAGATATGTGTTACTGTTACCTACTTTACTCTTCCAAATGTTGCTCTAGGTGGATTAGTTCGAAAAGTGACTGTTAAGAACATTGGTAATACGGAGCATATGGTGGAATTACTAGATGGAATGCCTTCTCTAATTCCTTATGGAGTAAGTCTTAATTCTATGAAAGAGATGGGGCAGACAACCAAAGCATGGATGCAGGTTGAGAATTTATCAGAGCGTTTACCATTTTTTAAAGTGAGAGCCAGTATGGAGGATTCCGCCTGTGTACAGGAAGTAATTGGAGGTCATTTTTCCTTTGCTTATGATGGCGAAGAGTTTTTACCGGTACTGGTTGATCCCTATGTAGTTTTTGATTACGATACTTCTCTTACGAATGCAATTGGCTTTCGAGAGGGAGAATTAAATGATTTGCTTGGGAAGAACCAGGTAGTAACAAATAATCTTCCTTGTAGCTTTTTTGCAAAGCAGAAATTATTAATGCAGGGAGAAGAATTTACAATTCACGAAGTAATTGGGCAAGCTCAGAGTATTAAGATAGTTAGAGATTTTGCTGCTCGCTGTGAGACAAAAGGATATTTTAAAAAGAAATACGAAGAGGCAATCTCCTTAACAGACGAACTTTGTAAGGGAATTGAGACAAAAACTGCATCGCCTGCGTTTGATGCCTATTGTAAACAAACATACCTAGATAATATCTTACGTGGTGGTTATCCAATCAAGTTAGGAAAGGATAAAATATTTTATCTTTATTCTAGAAAACATGGAGATATCGAGAGAGACTATAACTTCTTTAGTATGCTACCTGAGTACTATTCACAAGGAAATGCAAATTTTAGGGATGTTAACCAAAACAGACGTTGTGATGTGTTGTTTTCACCGTATGTTGAAAAAGAGTGTATTAAAACCTTTTATAACCTAATTCAAATGGATGGTTATAATCCACTTGCTGTACAAAAAGCTACGTTTTATGTTCCAATTGATAAAATAGAAGAGGCCATCTCAATGCTACCAATGAAGGAAAAGGAAAATGGTTACAACTTCTTTCAAAACTCTTTTACTCCGGGAAGTTTCTTAGGATTTCTAGAACAACATGGTTGTTCAGATAGGAAAACGCTAGAGGATACTTTAGCGTTTGTAATGGAGTTATCCGAAAATGAAATCGCAGCTTCCTTTGGAGAAGGATACTGGGTAGATCATTGGACTTATAATTTGGATTTGATAGAAGCTTACCTTTTAATCTACCCAGAAAGGGAAGAAGAGTTATTTTATAAAGATAATACCTATACATATTTTGAATCGAAGGCAATCGTAAAAAGAAGACAAAACCGTTATGTGGAGACTAAAAATGGACTTCGCCAATATCAATCATTAGATAAGTTAAGTAAAAAAGATGTGGAGCATAAGCAATTACGTTGCGAATATGGAAAAGGACCTGTGTATGAAACCTCCTTAATTGAAAAACTTCTATTATTAGTCTCTATAAAATTTGCGACCCTTGATAGTGAAGGAATGGGAATTGAGATGGAAGCAGGGAAACCTGGATGGTATGATGCCCTAAATGGTTTGCCGGGAATCTTTGGTTCTTCTATGTGTGAGACAATAGAACTGGAAAGAATGATTTCGTTTGTTTTAAATATTGTGAAACGTTACCCTAATAATATTCCAGTAGCTTTGGAAATAAAAGAACTGATGGAAAAACTTTATGAAGTATCAAGTAGAGATATCACTTCCATGGAGGTATGGAATTTAAAGAATAATATCAAGGAAGACTATAGAGAAAAAACGAAATTAGGTGTTGAGGGTACAAAAGAGATTTTATCGGTAGAAGATATCAGAGCTATGCTTACTTCTTGGTCTTTCACAGTAAAGAATGGTATAAAGAAAGCAGTAGAACTTGGAAAAGGAATCTGTCCTACATATTTTTACTATAAGGTAAAAGAGTATGAAAAGACGGAGGATGGAATATTCGTCAAAGCGTTTGAACTTATTACTATGCCTTATTTCTTAGAAGGTCCAGTACGTTTTTTAAAGTTAGAACATAGCAAAGAGGAAAAGAAGGCTTTATATAATGTTGTAAAATCGAGTAATCTGTATGATCGTAAGCTTAAGATGTATAAGGTGAATGAATCACTACATACAGCATCGTTTGAAATAGGTCGTTCCACCGCATTTACACCGGGTTGGCTTGAAAATGAATCTATCTGGCTTCATATGGAATATAAATACTACTTAGAGTTATTAAAATCTGGACTATATGAAGAATATTTTGAAGATTTTAAGAATGGGCTAATTCCTTTTCTTGATGAAAAGATGTATGGAAGAAGTATCTTAGAGAATTCTTCTTTCTTGGCAAGTAGTGCAAATCCGGATGAAAAGATTCACGGGAAGGGATTTGTAGCAAGACTTAGTGGTTCAACCGCTGAATTTATTCATATGTGGCAGATCATGATGTTTGGCCATAAGCCATTTCGCTTTGAGCAGGATGAACTTCATCTGGCATTAGAACCAATCCTTCCGGAGTATTTAATTGGTGAAGATGGTGTAGTAGAGGCAACACTTCTTGGTACGATACCAATAAGTTATAAGCTATCAAAGAAGAAAGCATTAATACCTGGAACTTATCAAGTAGAAAGCTATACCTTACAGTATCAAAGTGGTGAAACAGCACAGATTTTAGATTCCAAGCTTCCAAGCAAAGAATCGTTTGATGTTAGAGAAGGAAGAGTAAAAAGCATCTGCGTTTCTATTCGATAGAAGAGCATGTACAGGGAGTAGGTTAATAATTTGTACTTAATTCATAGTATAATTAGCTAACCCAATCGAATGAAACAAGAAAAAGTAAATCACGGACTTTTCTTTGCCATGAATAAAATGAAATAGGATAACAAAAAGGGGTTAGGTATACCTTTTTTGTTGTCCTATTTTTCTTATATTGTTGTGTAGTTTGGTTTATACTTTTAAATATGGTGATATTCTATGTGAATTCATTAATTCATATATTGCAACATTCCTTTAAAATTCAAAAAAGCATACATAACGAAGCTTTAACTTGTAATTTCCCCTAAATTATTTATAATATAGTTTATCGGAATTTTGCGCTGCAAGTTTCGATAAAAAGCGCATTTTATGCTTTATGTGCTGCAATTCTAACGAAAAGATTTGAAAGGGGGCATAAACGTTGCTTCAAATTTATAAAACCATGGAAGGTACGTTAAAGCAGTTAGAAGACTTTGAAGAAAATGTATGGGTGAATTTAACAAACCCTTCCCCCGAGGAGATAGCATTTTAAAATATACCTTTTTCTGCATTTTTGAAAAAAGTCGAGCACAAGTTTACTTTAAATCCTCAAGAAAACTTCAACTATGCGAAAAGCCGCATGATAGGGAGGTCATATGAATACTAAGTGTTTAGAGCAATTGACAGAAATTTTGGAAAGTGAAGTTTCAAGTGGTAAGCTAAAAGGGTGTTCCCTCTTAGTACAACACAAAAATGAGAGAGTGTTTCAACATTCCTTTGGTACGGATCAATGTGATTCCATCTACCGTATCTTTTCTATGACAAAGCCAGTTACTGCAATCGCAACCATGATATTGTATGAACGAGGATTACTTGATTTATTTGATCCGATATCGAAGTATCTAAAAGGGTTTTGTAATCAGACCGTTCTTGATACAGAGGGGGAGAGACCTGTAAAGAAAGAGGTAACCATACAACATCTCCTTAATATGACATCTGGCATTGTGTATCCTGAAAAGCTGTATCCTGCTGGTGCTAAATTTGAAGAGCTTGTAGAACAATTTAAAAAAGATAATACGCATCCGACCACTATACAAATATCCAACTTGGTAGGTCAAGCACCATTAGCCTTTGAGCCTGGTCAGGAATGGGCATATGGCGCATCTGCTGATGTACTAGGCGGTATTGTGGAAACTATTAGTGGTATGAGGTATGGAGATTTTTTAAAGAAAGAGATATTTGAACCACTTGGTATGAAAGATACCGGGTTTTATTTAGAGGACGATAAAAAAGAACGACTTGTTCCTATGTATAAGAAAGATGCAGATGGTAACTTAGTGGAGATAACCAAAGATGATTTAACAAATCATTTTGTAGTAAACCCAGATTCAAAACCATCTTATGAATTAGGTGGCGCAGGACTTTATTCCACAGTAGAGGACTACAGTAAATTTGCTGGAATGCTACTTAGTTATGGTACTTATAAAGGGGTAAGAATACTTGGAAGAAAAACCATTGAATTTATATCTCAAAATCAATTGACTAGTAATCAACAAAAATCTATTTGGTTTGATAGTATGTATGGCTATGGTTATGGTAACTTGATGCGGATAATGATGGATCAAAGCCTAGCAGGTAGCAATGGAAGTATTGGAGAATACGGTTGGGACGGGCTACCTGGAACCTATTTTATGGTAGATCCAACAGAGGAATTAACACTTATCTATATGCAACAGAATTTACATGGAGCTGACCAAAGCCTAAGGAGAAAGATGCGTCAGATTGTTTATGGTTCGCTCCTCTAAGTACTATTAATAACTTATACAATCGCATTTTATAAAACACTCAATATAAACTTTCCTTCATTAATTCGTGTGAAATACTCTTTATTTCACACAAATTTAAGGGAGATACATAGAAAGCCAACACTGTTTTACTTGCCTTTATTTTTAAGTTATTCTATTGTTTACTTAATTCTTTGGTAAACTATAGATAAGAGCTTCTATTAAGGCAAGGAAAGCTATGTGTTGGCTTAATTTTTAATCAAAATACTAAAAATATTAAGAAATTCTTTCGTTTTACAACAAGGTGTTTTATCGACTTATCTAGTATGATAAGCTTAATGAGTAATCGAAAGGGTATAACAGTACCACATCTGCAGGTAGAGGTGGAAGGTTATGGGGCTAGATTTTATGAGATAGAAAGAAATTCGTTAGATTAGAATTGGAGGAATAGAACATGGAATCATATCACGTTTTAATCGTTGAAGATGATAGAGAAATACTAGAAGGAATAGGAATCTATTTAAGAAATCAAGGCTACACCGTATTTCAGGCTGAAAACGGTAAAAAGGGGTTGGAAATTATGCAAAATGAAACCATCCACCTTGCGATTGTAGATATTATGATGCCTGTTATGGATGGTATCACCATGACCATGAAGTTAAGAGAAAATTTTGATTTTCCTGTTATTATGCTATCTGCAAAATCTGAGGAAATTGATAAAGTGACAGGACTAAATATTGGTGCAGATGATTATGTGACAAAACCCTTCACGCCAATGGAGTTAATGGCTAGAGTTAATTCACATCTCCGTCGTTATTCGAGATATCTAAAGGCGGTAGATTCCAAGGAAGAGAAAGAACCTGAGAATTATTATGTTGTAGGGGGACTGGAATTAAATGAAGATACGGTAGAGGTATCTGTAGATGGAAGAGCTGTGAAGTTAACACCGATTGAGTTTAAGATTTTACTACTCTTAATAAAAAATCCAGGTAGAGTATTCTCACCGGATGAAATCTATGAGCGAGTATGGAATGAAAAACCAATCACTACCGACACCATTATGGTACACGTTAGAAGAATTAGAGAAAAAATTGAAATTAATCCTAAAGAACCAAAATATCTAAAGGTTGTATGGGGAGTTGGCTATAAAATCGAGAAATATTAGAAATATCAGTGGAGGTATGTAATGGACTCAATAAATAATAAAGAAAGTGAAGAACAAGTAACACAGGCAAATGGTAAATCTCCGTTACTTGGAAATGTTATCGGTGTCTTATTAGTGATTGTTTTACTGCTTGGAGTAAGCATCACTGCTGTAGATGTTGTAAAGCAGCTCTGGGAAAATAGAAAAGAACAGATGGAAGACATTCGTTTTGATGCTCTGTTAGAATCGGGTTATGGTCTTTACTTAAGCGTCATGGAACAGAGAAATAATACTTATTCGGTAGAACCTATCGAAATATATCTTCCAAAACTAAAACAGTTAAGAGAAGAATATAGAATAAAGCAAGAAGAGATAGAGAAGAATCAAAAATTAGATCAGAAAGAAAGTTCAAATAGTAAAGATGGTTCAAATAATAAAGAAAGCTCAATTAATAAAGAAGATATCAATAATAAAGAAGGTTCCAACAAAGTAGACTTAAGTGAGGGCAATGACTCTAAAACCAATGAAGATTTAACGGATAGAACACAACAGGATGTTTATATTGATGAATCCTTCGACGATTATCCAGAGGATTATTTTGATTACAATACAGAAGAATATACGAATAATGAAATTTCAGAATATGATTTTCATGGAAATGAAATATATAGTTTTAATGAGAATATCTATGCCTTAAGAAATAATCTATATTATAGCCACTCCATCGATTTTGCAATCATTGATAGAAACAATAATCGCTATCGAGAAATCTCAGGCGATGAAGATTTATTAACCTATTTATTAGAAAGTACCACTGTCGACTCTGCGATGGAAGAGAAATTAAAGGATACCTATGCTGGATATCTTGTGGTTGAGTATGATAGTAAAGGGATTGCTTCGATTCAAAAATCCTATGAAATTGATGCAGAAAAAGTATCGGGCATTCTTAAGAATGTAAGATTAGAAAATAATTCTTCTTACCTTTATCGTGACAAAACGTATCTTGATCTAAAGCCAGAAGATATTTCGTTCGTTGAGCCGACGAATGTTACTATGGTTTATGCAATAGAAAAGAATTATCAGGGGTTATTTGATTATCAATATAATTTTTTTGTGAATTATAATGGAAGTCAGATGCATGGATTAGTTATATTAATATGCGTAGCGATTGGTGTTGTGGTTTTATTTGGAATTATCCTTTTTTGTATTCGCCCATTAGGGATTGGAAATGGTATCTTAAGTAGAATACCTCTTGAAATTAACGCGTTATTTATTATTGGAATTGCATTTGCGACAATTGGGATAGCTTATCTTAGTTCGTATTATCCAAGCGGCATTATTGAAGATTATCTTGAGAATGTTAACTTCTCTCCTTTTTTTGCAAGACTGTTAACCAATATTGCAATGTATGGAGGTTGGTTTCTTTATCTTGGAAGTATCTTTTTAGTACTGATATCCGTCCTACAAGTATTTCGTAAAGGTTTGAAACGTTATCTAATAGAAAATGCGTTATTCATTCGTTTCTTTACATTTATAAATCGTAAAATTGGACGTATGGTAAAGTCGATTCTTTCAGTAAAATCAAGTGATGCTGTGAATAAAACAGTATTAAAATATGTTTTAGTTAACTTTTTAGTTATCTTAATTATGTGTAGTATCTGGTTTTTTGGTATCCCGGTACTTGTACTATACTCGATTCTCTTATATTATTTTATGAAAAAATATCTGACAGATTTAAAAGATAAGCATGACTATCTACTTTATGTTACTCATCAGATGGCACAAGGTAACCTTGAAGTACCAATTGAAAATGATATAGGTTTATTGAAACCACTTGGTGATGAGCTTAGCAAAATACAACATGGATTTAAAAGAGCGGTTGATGAAGAGGTAAAAAGCCAGAATATGAGAACAGAATTAATCACGAATGTCTCACATGATTTAAAGACACCATTAACGGCAATTATCACTTATATAAATTTGTTAAAGGAAGATAACCTAACAAAGGAACAACAGATGGAGTATATTGATACCCTTGACCGTAAGTCGTTACGTTTAAAGCAATTAATTGAAGATTTATTCGAAGTTAGTAAAATTAACAGTAATAATATAACCTTAAATCCGGTGGAAGTTGATTTAGTAGAATTAATAAAGCAGGTTCAATTTGAACTAAGTGATCGTTTTGAAGAGACCGGAATCGATGTTCGTGTTCAGTTTCCAGAAGAGAAAGTTATCTTGAAGCTTGATAGTCAAAAGACATATCGAATATTTGAAAATCTATTTGTAAATGTAATAAAGTACGCAATGCCCGGGACAAGAGCATATCTTACCGTACAATTACAGGAGGCTTCCGTTCAGATAACATTAAAAAATATTTCTGCGTCAGAACTTAATCTAACGCCAGAAGAAATTAGTGAGCGATTTATTCGAGGAGATAAATCAAGAAATACGGAAGGTTCTGGCTTAGGGCTTGCAATTGTAAAAAGCTTTGTAGAAATTCAAGGTGGACAAATCCAGATTGTTATGGATGGTGATTTATTTAAGGTGATAATTCGATTTGCTAGAAGTAATAGATAATTAGTAGGTAATTTAATTTTACCTTAAACAAGAAAAAAACTTTGCATACTTTTCCATGTCATAAATAATAATGCCAACTTTAAGTCTTATCTACATTTTTATAGATAAGATCTAAAGTTGGCATCGATTTTTTATTAGAAATTGCTTTTCAATTTTCTATATATTTAAATATCTCCGAGGTATGTGTACCTTGCGATGAATTATGTTCTTAGCAACGCGCTTGGGAGCATTCAGTACTTACTTCTCACTACCTACAAAGAATAGTGCAACAGTTCCAGGACCAGCATGTGTTCCAATGGTTGGACAGATGTAATTTACCATGAAATTTGTGATTCCAAGTCGTTCCTTAATTAAATCTGCAACGAAATTTGCATCTTCAATGCAATCGCCATGACTAATGAATACAACGTCATTTTCATATCCTTTAGATCTTTGTTCCATATTATCAACCAAGGTGGTTAAAGCCTTTTTACGACCTCTAACATTCGTAAGTGGAATTAAATGACCTTCGTTATCCACATGAAGTACTGGTTTTACATTGATTAAAGTACCAATGATTGCAGTGGTTTTGGATACACGTCCTCCACGATGTAGGTGAAATAGATTATCTACTGTGAATTGGTGACAGATATGATTTTTATTTTCTTCAATAAAGTTAACAACTTCGTCTAATGATTTTCCAGCTTCTTTTAATTGAACTGCTTTATATACCAAAAGTCCTTGTCCCATGGAGGCACAACAAGAATCAACGACTACAATTTTAGCATCAGGGTTTTCATCGCATACTTCACGAGCAGTCACTGTAGCATTACTACAACTTCCGCTAAGAGCAGAAGAAAAACTAATATGAAGAACATCGACACCGGACTTTACTTGCTTTGTAAAAGATTCTAAAATAAATTCTGGATTAGAAGCCATAGTTGTTGGCATAAGACCATTTCTCATTCTATCATAAAAATCTTTTTGATCAAGATTCTTATCACCACCGTAAATCTCTCCATCTAGATTATAGTATAATGGATGTATAAAGATATTATGTTCCTTCACGTATTCTAACGGAAGATCTGCAGTAGAATCAGTAGAAATAATAAAATCTCTCATAATGAATTCTCCTTTATATAAAATATTACTTTATTTATTGGTTACAGTATTTTTAGACATAATATAACTCAATACTGTAATATACCCCTAAAAACTTATAATCTTGCAAAAAAATAAAAATCTTTTTAGTATTGTTTTAGTTTTCTATAACAATATTTAGATTTAGTTTAGACTATTTACGTATACAGTTCTTGTTATTCATGACAAAGAAGGGGCATCGAAACGTGTTTTTTTAGTATTGCATATTAACATTAGAATCAGATTACGATTCATTTTAGTAAACGTTAAAATTTACTTAAATTTGCTCGTTGCAGAAAAAATATCTGCACCGAAACAAAATAAAAAACTACATTGTATTAAATAAAATAACAAGTGGTTTTTAATACCATATAACGTATTATACCATTCTGCTTTGGACAGTTCAAGTAAGAACGAAAATAAAATAGTAGTAATTCACTATTAAGAAAATTTTATTGTCGGAAAATCACAGGAACAAAAATACCGTTTGTCAGAAAATTTCATATGTCTTAAAAAAACACTTTGCTATTTTACCAAACTATGATATAATATGATAAGTTAATTTTTAGGAGGCTACATAATGAAGCACATTAAGACTTTAAACACAAAGAATCTAAAAGATACGATGAAAAACGGCGGATGCGGCGAGTGCCAGACTTCTTGTCAATCTGCTTGTAAAACATCTTGTACAGTAGGAAATCAGAGCTGCGAGCATAAATAATAACAGTCCTGATGCCATATCCGATAAGGACAGTATTTCGCTGTCATTATGGAATAAAAATGGAAAAGTGATGAATTAATAAGCAGCGCGTATGTCGCTGCTTATTCCATGTTAAGGACATATAAGACTAGGAGTGGTTCATTGTATAAATGAATCAGTCCTGGCCTTATATGAGGTTGTTTTGCTTTAACTTATTCATAATTAGTGACTTGCAAGCTTAACATAATCATTATGATAGAAAGTTTATATAAGTACTTTTTATTATTTTAAGGTCCTTTGTTTTTTTGACATAAATGAAATGGCATAAGACATATGATGGAAGAAGAGGCTTTGTCCTTATTAGGACTTACATTGAAAGGAGTAACAAAAGTGGTTCACCAGTACAAAAATAATGGATACAACATAGTACTTGACGTGAATAGCGGAATGGTACATGTTGTAGATGATCTTGCATATGATATTATTGCTCTTTATAAAGAGGAGAGCAAAGAGAATATTGTTGATATGATGTGGGATAAATACAGCAAAGAGAATAACTTTGACGTTTTAGCGGAGGATTATCCTGGGCTTACGAAAGATTCCTTAAAACAAGAAATCAGCAATATTTATGATGAAGTAACAAAGATGAAGGAAGATGGTAATTTATTTACCGAAGATATTTATGAAAATTATATCGGAAGCTTCAAAAAAAGAGAAACAGTTGTAAAAGCGTTATGTCTTCATATCGCACACGATTGTAATCTTGCTTGCCGCTACTGCTTTGCAGAGGAAGGCGAGTACCACGGAAGACGTGCTTTAATGAGTTATGAAGTTGGAAAGCAAGCCCTTGATTTCTTAATTGCTAATTCTGGTAGTCGTAAGAACTTAGAAGTAGACTTTTTTGGTGGAGAGCCATTAATGAACTTCCAGGTAGTAAAAGATTTAGTAGCATACGGAAGAAGTCAGGAAGAAATTCATAATAAAAAATTCCGTTTTACATTAACAACAAACGGTGTTTTATTAAATGATGACATTATAGAATTTGCTAACAAAGAAATGAGTAATGTAGTACTTAGTATCGACGGAAGAAGAGAAGTCAATGATACCATGCGTCCTTTCCGTAACGGAAAAGGTAGCTATGACCTCATTATCCCTAAGTTTAAGAAATTTGCAGACAGCAGAAATCAAACGAATTATTATGTTCGTGGTACCTTTACGCACAATAATTTAGATTTCTCTGAAGACGTTAAACACTTAGCTGAGCTTGGATTTGAACAAATTTCAGTAGAGCCTGTAGTAGCACAAGATGGCGAAACCTATGCAATTACAGTCGAAGACCTCCCAATCTTAATGGAGGAATACGATAAATTAGCGAAATACATTATTGAAAGAAGAAAAGCAGGACACTGGTTTAACTTCTTCCATTTCATGATTGACTTAAGCGGCGGACCATGTGTTGCGAAACGTTTGTCTGGCTGTGGTTCAGGAACAGAATACCTTGCGGTTACACCATGGGGTGATTTATATCCATGTCATCAGTTCGTAGGGGAAGAAGAATACTTAATGGGTACTGTATTCGATGGTGTGAAAGCTACCGATATAAGAGAAGAGTTTAAGAGCTGCAATGTATACTCCAAAGAAAAATGTAAGAATTGTTTTGCAAAATTCTACTGCAGCGGCGGATGCTCTGCAAATTCTTTTAAATTCCATGGTAATATCAATGATACTTATGATATCGGTTGTGAGTTACAAAGAAAACGTGTAGAATGTGCAATTATGATTAAGGCTGCTGAGGCGGAATAAGAATAATATACCTATTTCTTTGTATGTTTATCATGATGCTTATGTGGAGGGTATCAATTCGTGAATGTCGTAAAATCAACCGTAGAACACTATGATTTATTAATAGAGTCAGATAACGATCCAGTTCATGATCCTAGTTTGCTGCAGGAGTATATGAACAGATGGGACGGCGACAAATTCTTAAGTGAATTAAAGCTTAACCAAACACTTTCTGTTTTAGAAATCGGTGTCGGAACGGGCAGGCTTGCGTTAAGAGTACTAAAGCTTGGTTGTAAACGGTTTATTGGAATTGATTTATCACAAAAGACAATTGATAGAGCCAAAGATAATCTAAGAGATTATTCTAACTACACCCTCATAGTCGGAGACTATCTGGATGATTGCCTTGATTGTAAAGTTGATTTGATTTATAGTTCACTAACATTTTTTCATGTGAAAGAGAAGGCAGCAGCAATTAAGAAAACGAATGAGTTACTAAATCCAGGTGGCAGATTTGTAGTGTCGATAGAAAAGGATACTCAAGAGTATTTTGACTATGGCGACTATAAAGTTAAGATGTATCCGGATAATAGAAAACATATAATCGGACTATTAGAAAGCTATGAATTTACCATTGAGAACATTTCAGAAGTAGATTTTGCTTATATAATATCGGCGGTTAAAGAAAACGATATTTCTTAATAAAAATAAGCTTAATAGATAGGTGCATCGGTAGAAGTCATTAGTTGACTAGCTCGGATGCACTTTCTGTTATAAAAGATACAATATATCAAGCTCTTCATTTAAAATGCTTTGGCTAGGTTCTTTTAGAACTCACTTAGATACTTGGGCAGAACTATTATTATTGATTTAATTGATTTGGGCCATGTCTACTTTAAAAGTAACAGTTACTATTTACCTATGGTTGGATAAAAAGAATAAGTAAGATTGACATAGATTTTCTATTATGGGATAATAAATTGGAAGGGAATGTAAATGTTTCTTAACGAAAGATGTCGAAAGGGAATCTTTTCTACGATAGCTTGCAATATCTTTTAACACTCAACAAGGAAGAACCTTTTGTCTACATCAATGAAAATATAAGTTATTTAGGTTTCCGAGCATTGCTGCAAAACGGTGATATCCTTTATCAGGGATTAGGTGAATACAATCGTTATCAAATGAAAGAGGAATCTCCCGTATTTCTATCAGGTTCATATATTCTGACAGATCAAGGGAACGTTTATTATCTGAAGACAGACATAGATGGCGATAGTGATATTATGAATATAGATTTGAAGTGCGTGTATAACGGTGGAGACATAGCTGTGATAAATGCTAGTGAAACAGCTGCACGGTGTCTGGGCTTACGGAAGAATGGAAGAGTGATTTCGTGGAGTGATATTGCACCGCTGGAGGTTACGGATTGGAAAAATGTGATTGCTATAGAGCAAGGCTTCAATTACGCAGTGGGACTTACAGCCAAAGGGAAAGTATTGTATGTCGATTACAGTGCAAGTAGCACCGAAGCAGTTACGAAAGTATTGGTATCATGGACAGAGGTCGTTCAGATAGCTACGTATTCCGATACTATTGTAGGACTTAGACAGGACGGCAGTTGCCTCTTTTTGGATATTGCAGCATATAAGTAGCAGGAAGAGAGAATGAAAAGATATAGCACAGGGAATATCTAATGTCGGAATTTGAAATCAAAGAATAAGTACAAGGAATTACATTAACTAAGAGTTAAAATACAAAAGTGCATCGGAAGAAGTCATTAGTTGACTAACTCCGATGCACTTTTAGCTATAAGAAATACAAGATACAAGTTTTTCATATGAAATGTTTTAGCTAGGTTCTAGCTTCCAAAACCTTTGGAACCAAAATCAAACTAATGATTATTTAAAAAGCCGCCTATTGTCAAAAACTCTAATGCACTTTTTGAAGCCTTGATTATTCCATTATTAAGGAAAATATATTACAATCCACGTCATTTTCACCCTTAGTCAAGTTAATTTTCACGAGTTTATTCCTATAATTTAATAGAATGCTCCGTGGCTCTTTTGACGTAAGAACAACCGACTTTAATTCTCCATTTGTATAGGATAAGTCAGCGGTTAGCCCATAGGTCGCTTTATACCCTAGGAATGTCACATCCTTAATCTCATCAGGAAAGGCAGGTAGCAAAAATAAGGTGTTATTTCTATACTGAAATATCATCTCACAAAGCCCCGAAATGCTGCCAAAGTTACCATCAATCTGAAATGGTGGATGATTATCGAACAGATTTGGCAGAGTACTTCCAGTAAGAAGTGCTTTGACATTTTGATAAGCTAAATCACCATTACCTAATCTTGCCCAGAAATTGATAATCCAAGCACGGCTCCAACCGGTATGCCCACCACCGTGTTCTAACCTTCTTTCAAGCGTCTTCTTAGCAGCTTCTGAAAGCTTAGGAGTTTGTTCCGGAGTAATTTGATTACCAGGAAATAATCCAAATAAATGAGATATATGGCGATGGCCTAATTCTAATTCCTCATATTCTTCATTCCATTCCTTAATGGTGCCATTGCTATGTACTCTTGTCTCAGGTAATCGGCTAAGACAGTCTTTTACTGACTTGGTGAGCTTCTCATTCAGAGCTATTGGAACTTCTTTATTCTCGGTAGAATTCTTTGCATCTAACAGGGTATGATATGCATCAATATAATGATGGAATAACTCTCTCATAATTTGATGATCCATCGTACATCCAGCGCAGAGGTATCCGATTCGTCCATTTGGATGGCGGTATTTATTTTCCGGACTGGCAGTTGGAGATAGAATCAACTTACCATTCTCATCTTCAGTCAAAAATTCAGTTAGGAATAGGCAGGCATCTGAGAGAACCGGAAACATATTGATTAAGAAATTGATGTCTTTTGTATACTCATAATGCTCCCAGATATGAAGGCAAAGCCATGCACCGCCTAGTACCCAGTAGGTCCCAGGAAGCCAGTAATCCTGTGGTGCACAATCACCCCATAGATCCGTATTATGATGAGCAACAAATCCATGGCAGCCATACATCTTTTCTGCGGTAACTTTACCATTTTGGTGCATACGTTTTAATAAATCAAAGAGTGGAAGATGAAGCTCTGGTAAGTTAAGTTTCTCAGCAAACCAATAATTCATCTCCGTATTAATATTAATGGTGAATTTACCACCCCAAGGTGGTGTCATACTGTTATTCCAGATACCTTGAAGATTCGCTGGAAGAGTGCCTGGCCTACTACAGCTTATGAGTAGGTATCTCCCAAAATGAAAGTAATCTTCTAACAGTTTAAGATCACTATGCCCCATTCTCATTCTTTCAAGACGTTTGGCGGTATCCAAAGTAGCAACGTCAGCTTCTTCCTCTGCAGATGGAGTTAAAATCAAATCGTTTCGCTTAAAAAAGCTCTGGTAATCTTTCTTGTGGGAACGTTTTAGTTCGTCAAATTGTAATGACTTCACATCCATAAGATGAGATTTTACATCATTTGTATAGTTTTCACTACGATAAGCAGTTCTGATATCAAAAAATAAGGTTACTGTTGTAGCTTCCGATACAACAAGGTGTGCTCCAATGGTTTTTATCTTACCATCACAGGAAGCTGCTGTAAGGCGGTTGCAAAACGGAATTCCTCCACGGTAAGTTAGAACTATTGAGTCTCCATTCTCACAGTATAAACGATCCATGAAATGAGGTCTTGATAAAAGAATGCTTAGATTTAACTTTCTAGGTCCCTTGCTGGTGAATCGCATTACAAAAACATCAGCTGGTGTACTGATGAGATGTTCCCGTATAAAAGTAGTTCCTTCAAAATCATAGGAAACAGTTACGGTTGCTTCTGATAGATTTAATTGCCTTTTATAATTTGTTACTTCGCTATGCCCGGTCGTTATATGTATTTCCCCTGCAGTCTGGTAACAACGCATATTATCAGGGGTTCCACTAAGTGAATGTAAAGTAGCGTTTTGTGCTTCCTCTAAATTACCGTCTGCAATCAGTGATCGAATGATTGGCAGATTCTTTTTTGCGTCTGGGTTATTTCGATCCATTGCATACCCAGACCAGATACTATCTTCATTTACTTGAATAATTTCGTGCTCTGGTTTTCCATAAATCATTGCGCCAAGTCTACCATTACCAAGAGGCAAGGCTTCATCCCAGTCTTTCGCTGGGTCTTGATACCAAAGGATATGTCTTTGCATATGAGTATTTGCTCCTTCCCTTATCTATTCTCCCTATGTAATACATTGAAATTTTTTATGACTTATCTTTGGTTGGTATGCTTTTCTCATCTAATTCGAGCTCGGGAAAAGTTCGCGAAGTTCTTTTACTTTTCATGACAATTGAAATGGGTTTTAATCCAATTTTACATTACTTATAGGTTATAACAAAAAGAGATGGAAATCAATAACAATTGGTGACAAGATATCTACATATTATGGGCTTGAAAGCAAAAAAATCTGTATTATTTTGATTTTATTCATGTTACACTGATGTAGTAACTAAAAAGAACGACAGCAAAGCAAATACGTTGCTAAGGAGTAGAAGAATGAAATTACGCGAGGCAATATTAAACAGAGATTTAGATGTTGTGAAGGATCTATTAGTAAAGGATCCAAATTCAATTGAGGATAAAACTGGAGGAGTATGGTTACCATTTTTGGCAGCATCTCTAGGAGATTTAGAAATTGTACGGTATATTGTAGAATATTCCAGAGCAAGTTTTAATGAAACAGATGAATTAAACAGAAACGTTCTTCATTATGGTGTTGAATCAGGTAACATTTCCGTTGTTCGTTACCTAGTAGAAAGAGTTGGAATGTCACCGGTTTCTGGAGATATCAACCTAGTAACACCATATGAAATAGCATACGAAAATAAAAATAAAGAAATTCTTACTTACTTTGAAGAAGTTTGTGGAGCACCATATGAACAGATGTATCATAACCCAATTCGTACCGGTATGCATCCAGATCCATCAATCATTTGTGTGGGAGATGACTTTTATATGGTTAACTCCTCCTTTATATTCTTCCCTTGTATTCCAATCTCTCATTCCAAGGACTTAATTCATTGGAAAGTCATTGGACATGCAATTACAAACCCAGAGTGGGCGTACTTAGATGAACTAGAAGGTGGCCGTGGATATTGGGCACCAGACATTTCTTATTATGAAGGAAAATATTATATTACTGCAACCTATCGTTTAAATGACACTGGAACTGTCTATAGAAAACAAATGGTTGTTTCTTCGGATAAACCAGAAGGTCCATATTGTGAACCAGTATTTCTTGATGAGGATGGTATTGATCCATCTATCTTTACGGATGACGATGGAAGACGCTATATGTTATTAAATCGTGGAGCAAGAATATTTGAGATTAGTAAAGATGGAAAAAAACAGCTTTCCGAAGCTACCCTTTTATATTATGGGCATCAAAAGAGAGCACCGGAAGGATCGCATTTACTTAAAAAGGACGGTTGGTATTACCTTTTCCAAGCAGAAGGTGGGACCGGTCTAGGTCATCGTATCTCTGTTGCCAGATCCAAAGAACTATTTGGTGTATACACCCCATGCCCTTACAATCCGATTATGAGACAGCAGGATGAAAAGGGAGCAATCAAACGTTGTGGTCACGGAAAACCTGTGAAAACTCCAAATGGTGAGTGGTATATGGTTTACTTATGTGGCAGACAGTTAGAGGGTGAATATAGCTTACTTGGACGTGAAACAGCACTCGATCCAATTACTTGGACAGCAGATGGTTGGCCACTTGTAAATAATCTGGAAGGACCTAGTGTCCTACAAAAACTACCAAACTTAACTCCATATATTCCTGAACCGGAGTCGGATGATTTTAAGAATGGTATATTAAGCAGTTTATGGGTATCTCAACGCGTACCAGAGGAGAATGCGTATACATTTGGCAATGGATACTTAAAGATACAGGGAAGTAAAAAAGATTTAGATACGACAGAGTCAAGAAATATTTTATTACGCAGACAACAAGATTTTCACTTTACGTTTGAGGTAACAGTAGGTGATATAAACCTTAACATTGGACAGGATTATGGTTTAACCTGTTATTATGATGAAAATACGTATCTTAAATACGGTCTCTTCGAAACAAAAGAAGGTTTATTCTTACAGGTAGTGGAACACATTGATGAGGAGACAAAGATAAGCCTATCAACAAAGGTTACAAAAGGAGAGTACAGTCTTCGCATTGTGACAGAAGGGCTTAAGAGAAGCTTTTATTATCAGAGCATAGTTGATCAGGAGGAAACTAATTGGCATTCCCTTGGTCAGCTTGATCGAGTTTATTATCTATGTGATGAAGGTATCAATCGAGGAAAACGCTTTACCGGTGCTATGGTAGGTATGTATGCTCACGCTGGTGAGAACTCCTCCTTAACTGGTGAATTTAAAGACATTGTATATCAAGGTATGGACCGATAAGAAGCATTTAGTTAATAATTTTCATAAGAGAGAGGCATTCGCAGAACTTATTAATTGTGGATGCCTCTTTTCGCGTTAATCTTGCAAAATAATACATGTTTTGATATGATAACTTATCAGAAGTTTGTTTATAAACTTTTGATAGAAGGTACGAAATTTTAAAGAAGTGTATATTTATGACAAGGAAAAGTTCGCTAAGTGACTTTTACTTGCTTAAGCTATAATGAATGGAGAAAAAAATGAAAGAAAAGTGGATGTTGGAGGCAAAGCGTGCTGATTTTGAAGCATTGGCAAATCGTCTTGCTATCAGTCCGGTTTTGGCACGTATTATTGTGAATCGTGGTCTTTCTGAAGAAGACGAAATGCAACGTTATCTATCTTGCGATTTAACTGAGATGTATTCAGGGCTTATGATGAAGGGAATGGAACAAGCGCGCAACCTTATTATAACAGCAGTTGAAGAAAATCAATTAATTGCTATAGGTACGGATTTTGATAATGATGGAATCTTATCTGGACATAGTTTGTCAACTGCCTTGAAAAGGATTGGAGGGAGAGTAGTTGTCTATGCACCTGATCGAATTTCTGAAGGATATGGCTTAAATAGACGTATCGTTTTGGAGGCGTATGAAGCAGGTAGTCGCTTGATTATAACTTGTGATAACGGGATTGCAGTTTTTGATGCAATTGATTATGCCAAGGAACTAGGAATGACGGTCGTGGTAACTGATCATCATGAAGTTGCTTTTGAAGAGGATGAGAATGGTAGTAGAACATTTTTACTTCCGAATGCCGACGTTGTGGTAAATCCGAAGCAAGAGGGTTGTCCTTATCCTTTTAAGGGGTTGTGTGGCGCTGGTGTCGTATATAAGTTAATTGAGTTACTGTATGAGTATTACAGCGTACCAAAAGAGGAACTTTATGATTTATTAGAGTTTATTGCTATAGCAACCGTTGCTGACGTTATGGATTTGGTTTCAGAAAATCGACTGATAGTAAAACATGGACTGAAGTTATTAAGTCAGTCAAAAAACTTAGGAATACGAGCTCTTATCGAAGAATGTGGTTTAGAACAAAAGCGAATTAGTGCTTATCATATAGGATTTGTGATTGGACCGTGTTTTAATGCGGCTGGAAGACTAGATACGGTTGCTGTTGCACTTGATTTATTAGATGCCAAAACAACGGAAGAAGCAAAACAATTAGCAGTATCCTTAAAGAAATTAAACGATAGCCGTAAGGATATGACGTTACAAGGTGTAGAACAGGCGATTGAACGTATTGAAACTTCAGATTTAATTCATGACAAAGTTTTAGTTGTGAAGTTAAGAGATACTCATGAAAGCTTGGTTGGAATTATCGCTGGACGTCTCAGAGAGCGTTATAACAAACCAGCACTTGTTTTTGTTGATGTAGAACAAGGTGTGAAAGGCTCTGGTCGTTCCATTGAAAGCTATAATATGTTCGAAGAACTATTAAAGTGTAAGGACTTATTAACAAAGTTTGGTGGCCATCCTATGGCAGCAGGGCTTTCGTTAAAAGCAGAAAATCTCGAAACTTTAAGAGCTAGATTAAATCAAAATACTACCCTTTCAGAGGAAGACTTGATTCCTATTGTTCGAATCGATATCCCACTTCCGATTGGTTATCTTAATGAAGCTTTTTTAGAAGAATTAGAGAAGCTTGAACCATTTGGAAAAGGAAATATTAAACCGGTGTTTGCAGAACAACACTTTAAAATACGCCAAGCTCGAATTCTAGGAAAGAATCAGAATGTGTTAAAACTTAATATTATCAATTCCGAGGGATTTGCGATGGATGCCTTGTATTTTGGGGATATCACTGAATTCAATGAGTTTGCCGAAATGGAATACGGAAAAGAAGAAGTAAGAAAGATGTATCTTGGGCAATATAATGAGGTAGACTTAGCATTTACGTATTATCCTACACTTAATGAATATATGGGAAATCGTACTGTACAAGTAATTATTCAAAATTATTGTCGAATAAAAAGATAACATTGATTTATTAGAAAACTAAAAGAAAGTATTGATTTAACAAGTCATAAGAAAAAAGATAACATGATTTAATAAGTAATGTGAAAAGATAACATGATTTTATAAGTAATGTGAAAAATAACATAACATTGATTTAACAAGTCATTAAAAAATAAAATGATAACATCGATTTAATGTAATATGAATAAACAAGCTATCGACATGATATAACATATATAGGAATGAGGTAAAGTATGAACGAAGAATTACAAAACAGAGATATGGATTTACGTGAATTATTTGTAGCACAAAAATATGAGGCAATTATAGAAATCCTTAATTCTATGGAAGATGAGGATGTGTATGAAATTACAACTACAAATTGGGGTGTAGTAAAGAAATATAATGAAATGGATCGTGTTGATTTATTACGTCAACATATTACATTCGTAGCATATACCAGCTTATTAGTGGAATATGCAGGACAAAGAACATTACTTCCAGAAGACGATTTTAAAGTAAAGTATAATTTATTTGAAGAAATCTTTGCGAAGTTACAGGTTGAGTAAATCTTTGCGAAGTTTTAGGTTGAGTAAATCGTAATTTGGTATAAAAAGTAGCAGGCATCTCTAGGAAATCAATTTCCTAAAGGTACCTGCTTTTTTATTTTTTTATTAAGTTAGCAATCTCTAACTATTTGCTTGCCTTTTTTGTTTCTTTTCTAAGAAACATATGAGCACTAATCAAAGCTGGACGTAGAGCATTATAAAGAAGTACTGCCATGATTGCTGAAGTAACTGCATTTACAAAGGTTGTTACTGCAGTCATTTTAGCCCAGTTAATCGCTAAGTCACCTTGTACTCCAAGGATGATTTTTTTATAAAAGTAACCAACGATAGGGTCAGCGATTACGTTAAAGCCTAATCCTGCAACAGAAGCAACGATGGAAGCGGTTAAAATCTTTGATTTTTTATTTAAGGTACTGATATGAAAAATCTGATGTGCAACAAAGCCAGCAATCAATCCAATACATAGTTTTAAGAAAAATGTCTGAGGTGCTACGGTAAAATATTTACCACTCATCAAATCAGCAAGGGATAGCCCGACTGCACCAGCAAGACCACCCCAGGAGCCACCAAGTAAAAGAGCTGCAACAACAACAAAGGCATTACCAAAATGAAATGCAGTGCTTCCAGGACCTACTGGGATATCAATACGGAAGTAGCTAAACCCAATATAAGCTAATGCAGCAAAAAGGGCAGCTTGGGCAAGTGTAATAACATTCATTGATGATTTTGTAGCTGTGATGGCTGGTTTTCTTAACTGAAAGGCACCATTTACAAGAATGACGATTCCAAAAAGTAAGGCAATCAATCCGAAGATTAGTAATTTATCAGTGGAGCTTACTTCAGTGGTTTCTTTTGAAAAATATCCGTAGAGAATTGCCACAACGGATGCAATGGTTAGGATAGCTCCTATGATTAATGTAATAGGTCTGCTTTGGTTTAAATTGGATTCTACATTTTTTTGATTCATTGTCTTTATAGAGCTCATATATCTCTCTCCCTATTATTTATGAAGTTTATTCTTTATATGGTTTACTTAAACCATTCCTTAGTTCTGATCAGCTTAAACGTATGTTATCATTAAACTGGATGCATGAAAATGTCCAGTTTAAATGTTTTTAACCATACCAGATGATTGGAATCTAATTTAAAGAATGCAAACTCATTGTTACATCATGGTCTTAAAAACTTCAGAAGATATATCTTTGAAACACACTAAAATTACTTTGAAAGCAAATTAAAATATGATACAATAGTACTAGAATTAGTTGGGATTACTCACCTAAATTTGATATTTCATACTCATTTGGTGAATCCTAGAGATAGAATGAAGAATAGGTTAAAACATAAAAGAGGTGAAGTAGCACGTTATGTGCCTTCCTCTATTGTTAATGCCACCAATATTGTTTGTGAAGGCAAGAGAAAATAAAGATAGCATAGAAATGAGGAAATGTATGAGAAATATTCAATTAATAATAGAATACGATGGCTCTCGATATGATGGCTGGCAAAAGCAGGCTGGAAATCAGAAGTCTATAACGATTCAGGATAAGTTAGAAGATGTTTTAAATAAAATGGAGAACGAAACCGTCACGGTCATTGGAGCAGCTAGAACCGAGGCCGGGGTACATGCTTACAAGCAGGTTGCTAGCTTTATGACAAATTCAAAGCTAAAGGTTTATGAAATTAAGCAATATCTGAATCGCTTTTTACCAAGAGATATTGCTGTCCTAGAGGCATTAGAAGTACCAGAGAGGTTCCATGCAAGTTTTAACGCAGGATCCTTTGAGTATGAATATAAAATATCCATTGGAGAAGTACCTTCTGTATTTGAACGCAAATATAATTATTATTGCTTTAAACGTCCAGACATTGCTAAGATGAAGGAAGCAGCCAAATATCTAGTTGGGAAGCATGATTTCAAAGCTTTTTCAGATAATAAAAGGATGAAAAAATCTACCGAGAGAGAAATTTATTCTTTAGAAATCTATGGGGATGAGAAAGAAATAGTAATAACGGTTCATGGTGATGATTTTTGGCCACATATGGTACGAATTATGGTAGGAACCTTACTTGACGTGGGTCTATCAAAAATTGAACCAATGGATATAAAAAGAATTTTAGAGAGCAAAGACAGGGATAAAGCTGGCGAGACCATAGAAGCGAAAGGTCTATTTTTAACAGAAGTGCATTATAAATAATAATAAAGAAACAATTCAGCAAGTTACCATAGGGTTAAATTAAAGTGGAAATTCTGCTGCATTAACACCGAAGGGGTAAACACCAAAAAGGTTAACATCGAAGGGGTGAATTCCGAAGAAGGTGTATACCCAAAGGGTGAATTCCGAAGAAGGTAAATACCCAAAGGGTGAACACCCCAAAAAAGGTGTAATACATTAGGAGGCGCTGTATGGAAAAGTATAATATCGTAGTTAAGGGACTTGTAAAAAATGAAGGGAAATATGCCATTGTACAACGTTGGTATGATGACAGAATTCAAGATCCATATCGTTGGGGCTTTGTTGATGGTCAGATTGAATTCGGAGAATCACCAGATAAAGCGGTGGTAAGACTGATACGAGAACAATTAGGCATTGATTCTGTAATGGATCGTGTCTTATATACTTGGACTTACATGGTGGGTGATACCTTTTGTATTGGAATCTGCTACGAATGCTTTGCGTTACAAACAGAGACCATACTCTCAGAAGATTTGCAAAAGATGATGTGGGCTGAGCCAAAGCAATTTGCAAAATATATTGATAATCAGGACATCATCCATGATTTAAGAATGGTGATGGAATTTTAAATATGCATACGCGCTGTGGCGCGCAGATGTAGATGCAAACTTCGAATGTGCAAGAAGAAATGCAGAAGGAGCAGGATGAAAGTATTGATAAAAAACGGGTTTATACTGGACCCGGCAACAAAAACAGAAGGCAGATATGATTTATTAATAGAGAACAAAATAATAAGTAAGGTAGCAGAAAATATCGAAGAGCCAGAAGCGACTGTGATTGATGCTAGTGGAAAATATGTAATGCCTGGATTTATAGATCTACATGTTCATCTTAGAGAGCCTGGGTTTGAGCATAAGGAGACGATTAAGACAGGTGCAATGGCAGCTGCAGCAGGTGGATACACAACAATTTGTCCTATGCCTAATACGAATCCAGCCATCGATTCAAAAGCTATGGTTGAATTGTTAAATCAGAAAGCAAAGTCAGATGCAAAGATTCATATTATACCGGTTGGTGCAGTTACCGTAGGGCAGATGGGAAAAGAGTTAGCTGATATTGATGGTATGGCGAAAGCTGGTGCTCTTGCATTTAGCGAAGACGGGAAATCCGTTATGGATGTTTTATTATATGTCGAAGGGTTAAAGGCAGTAAAGGATGCTGGGTGCATTATGTTTGCGCATTGTGAAGATAAACAGTTAGTGCGAAATGGTGCTATGAATGCAGGGAAAAAGGCGGAAGAATTAAATCTACGTGGAATTACAAATGCTGTCGAGGATGTGATTACTGCGCGAGATATCTTCTTAGCAGGAGAAACTGGAGCGAAGCTTCACCTATGTCACTGCTCCACCAAAGCTTCCGTGGCATTAGTCAAGATGGCAAAGGAACTTGGTATTGATGTAACTGCAGAAGTTTGCCCTCACCATTTTATTTTAAGCGATGAGGATATCCCTGGTGATGACGCAAATTATAAGATGAATCCTCCACTTCGTAGCAAAGAAGATATCCAGGCGTTAAAAGAAGGGTTAAAAAATAATGTTATGGAAGTAATCTCTACTGATCACGCACCTCATGGAGAAGAGGAGAAGAAAAATTCTATGTCAAAAGCTCCGTTTGGTATTGTTGGATCCGAAACAGCTTTTAGCTTAACTTATACAGAGTTAGTGCAGACTGGTTATTTAACACCGATGCAAATGGTGGAGAAGATGAGTTACAATCCTGCAAGAATTCTTGGAATAGAGAAAGGAAGCTTAGAACCTGGCAAGATGGCGGATATTGTAATCGCTGATTTTGATAAGGAGTATGAGATTGATGCTACAAAATTCTATTCCAAAGGGAAAAATACACCGTTTCATGGAAGAAAGGTTTGTGGTAAGGTAATGTATACCATAGCAGCCGGAGCGGTCGTTTATCAGGTAGAAGAATAATTTTAAAGAAAATGATGCAGTTATTTTCATATATAGAAATAAGATATAAGTATATCACGAATTAACCATATAATATCGCTATAGTTAGAACCACCTTTTTAGGATACTTATTCTAGAGGCGGTTTTATTATTGGTTTTTCATAGAGGCGGTGTTATTATTTGGTTTTCATAAGACGTTTTTTATTATTTGGTTTTCTATTGCAGTCAAGTACTTTTTATGCTATACTCTTCCATTGAAAAATAAACCTTGGAGGATTCGATATGATACAAAAACTCATAAGCAAAATAGAACAGAACAATGCACCTATCGTTGTAGGTTTAGACCCAATGTTAAGTTATATCCCAAAGCATGTTTTAGAGAAAGCATATGCTGAGTTTGGTGAAACACTTGAGGGTGCAGCAGAAGCAATTTGGCAGTTTAACAAGGCAATCGTAGATACAACCTACGACTTAATTCCAGCTGTGAAACCTCAGATTGCTATGTATGAGCAATTTGGAATTCCAGGGATGATTGCATTTAAGAAGACTGTTGATTACTGTAAGGAAAAGGACCTTGTAGTAATAGGTGATATTAAAAGAGGTGATATTGGTTCTACTTCCGCGGCTTATGCTACTGGACACCTTGGTAAAGTTACAGTAGGCAGCAAATCTTTTTATGGCTTTGATGAGGATTTTGTAACAGTGAACCCATATCTCGGTTCTGATGGAATTACACCATTTCTTGATGTATGTAAGGAAGAAAACAAAGGTTTATTTATTTTAGTGAAAACCTCAAATCCATCCAGTGGTGAATTTCAAGATCAGCTTATTGATGGTAAACCACTCTATGAATTAGTTGGCAAAAAGGTTGCTGAGTGGGGCGAGATGTGTATGGGTGAAAAGTATAGTTATATCGGTGCTGTTGTCGGAGCAACTTATCCTGAGATGGGAAAGGTTCTTCGTAAATTAATGCCTAAGACATATATATTAGTACCAGGTTATGGTGCACAAGGTGGAAAAGCTTCTGATCTGGCTCCTTACTTTAATGAGGATGGCTTAGGAGCAATTATCAATTCTTCCCGTGGAATAATCGCAGCTTACAAGCAGTCCGCTTATGAAAGTTTTGGTGCTGCAAATTTTGCTGATGCTTCACGACAGGCGGTAATTGATATGAGAGAAGATATTAACCAGGCATTATCTCATAAAGAATAGATAGAGTACAGGGGAAACGATGAGTAATAAAACATATATAAATGATATGACTGAGGGGAGCCCTACAAGGCTATTGGTACACTTTGCTGTACCAATGCTAATTGGTAATTTATTTCAACAGCTCTATAGTATGGTGGATTCCATTGTAGTGGGTAATGTCAATGGTGACAGTGCACTTGCTGCTGTAGGCGCAACCTGGGCCCTAAACTTTTTAATAATATCCCTTACAATGGGGTTGGCAGCAGGAATCGGGATTATCATTTCCCAATATTTTGGAGCAAAAGATGAGGAAAATGTCAGACGTTCTTTTGCAACAGCAACTTACCTAATTCTTATCGTCTCTGCTATCATGGGATTACTAGGATTTTTCTTTAGCAAGCAACTTCTAATAAAGTTAGATACGCCAGTAGAGATTCTAGATGATGCTAATATTTATCTTAAGATAACATGTATTGGAATCCTCGGTAATGCTGGATACAATGGTATGGCAGCAGTTATGAGAGCATTAGGAGATTCGAAAACACCACTTCGTTACCTTGTGGTGGCTTGTGTGGTAAATATAGTTCTAGATCTTCTTTTTGTCATTGGATTTGATTGGGGAGTTGCGGGAGCAGCGATTGCTACGATTATAGCACAAGCAGTATCAGGAATAGGATGTGTCATATCCGGATTTCGTAAAATACCATTAATTCGTATGCCAATCAAAGAATTTAAGATTGATAAAGTTATTATGAAAAAATGTATCTATCTTGGAATTCCTGCTGCATTACAGAACTCCTTTGTTGCTATCTCAACGATCGTATTACAACGTGTAACAAATCAATACGGAAAAACGGTAGTAGCGGCAGCGACAGCTGCACAACGTATTGAACAGCTAGTCCTAATGCCTGGCATGTCTCTAGGTTTATCAGTAGCTTCCTATACAGGACAAAACATTGGTGCGATGCGTATTGACCGAGTTAAAAAAGGATTTTGGTCTGCAACAAAAATAATTGTTGTATTTAGCTTAATCATGATGCCTTGTATGTATTTTTTTGGCGGGGCTGTGATGAAGCTATTTACGAATGTGAGCGAAGTCGCAGAAATTGGACAAAAGGCGGTTCGCGTTACTTGTATGTTCTATATTCCGGTAGGTATGATTTATGTTTCCCGTAATGTATTAAGTGGTGCTGGTGATATGAAGATTCCGATGATTATGGGAATTTCTGAAGTCCTATGCCGTGTTATCTTTGCCAGTGTATTAACAAAAATTCCAGCGATTGATTATATGGGAATCTGGTGGGCTACTGGACTTAATTGGTTTATAACAGGAGCAATCGGTACGATACGATATGCTTCTGGTAAGTGGAAGAATAAATCTGTCGTTGTACATTAATTATTGTTCATAATAAAAAAAAGAGGAACGCATCTTTTGCGCATTCCGTCGTTAATACATGAAAGAAAAAGCTCGCCAAGCGAGCTTTTTCTTATTAAAGAGCACCCAGCAGGGATGCATAATCCTATTACCTTAATTTATTATATATATTTACTATAGATATATACATATACCCTAGAAAGATTTAAGTTAGGATTTTACTTTATTAATTTCTTGTAATTGACTATTATTATTTTTCTTAATTACTTATCAACATCTAAGCTCATTTTGCTTAATTTCTTGTAGACGTTGATTATTATAGCTCCTACTATTTTCTGTAACGTCTATTATTACTTTTCTTTAATTTCTTGCATACGTTTTTTCTTACGAATCTTTCGGGCTATCAAAAATAAAATTACTAACAGAAGTACCGGAATCAGAATATCTTTGTATTTTGCATAATATGTAACAGTATTGGACCAATTACTGCGAAGGACATATCCAATACCGATTAACAAGGAATTCCATAAAGTAATACCTATGATAGAGAATAAGGCGAATACGGGATAGGGCTGTTTCACTGCTCCTGCTACAAACGCTATGTAAGTACGGATAATTGGAACCATTCGTCCAAAGCAAACGACATAGGGACCATAGCGATCAAAACGCTGGTAGGAGGCATCGATGCTTTTCTTCGTTTTTGGAAACTTCGTCGTAAGTTTTTCTAAGATACAATGTCCACCGATTCTACCAACGAAGTAACAGAAACTTGTTCCAATAATTCCAGCACATACGCTAACTGGAAGCATAAGAAAGAATGGTATATTTTGAAGAGATGCAACAGCACCAGAAAAAGGTAAGACAATCTCGCTAGAGATTGGAAAGCAACCGTATTCAAGTAGAATAATAAGAAACATGGCAAAAAGTCCATTTTCATAGATAAAACGGACAACAGAATCCATAAGTCCCTCCATAAGAAATCTGTTTTTTGTAGTTTATGTGAAATGAAAGTCTTTCAGAACAAGGAAATTTATCATCTTGTGATGAAAAGTTTAATATGATACAATCCAAATAAGAATAAGAAACGTGAAAATTAGATGAATGGGGTCATCTTATGGATATTTGTCTATATAATGGTACTGAGATTTGTACATATGATTTAAAAGATGAATCAGGGATATATTATCAAGATATTGTGATGGAGTGGAAACGAAGAGCAGCTGAGAGAAAGTTAATATGTGTTGATTGTGGCAGTCCAGTATACTTAGCAGCTGGGTTAATAAAAGAACCTTATTTTGCTCATTATGATATTGTTTCCTGTGCATATGGGAAGAGAATGGAGTCGCAGGAACTTATGCGCGGGAAACGACTCCTGTATCATATGTTAAAAAGAAGTTTTCCTACGAAAGAAATACATATTAGACATCGCTTACCCAATGGTTTATATGCTACGTGTTATGTAAAGAATGGAGAGGGTTATGATATAGCAATTGATTATCGCTTACAGACACTTCCAATCAAAGAACTTGATTTAAGAGTACAGTATTATGACGAACAAGAAATTATTCCAGTATTTTTATTAGGTATTAGACAGGATAAAAAAGAAGGTCAGTTATCATGGTATCAGACTTATATCCAAAATCTTAGTGGATGCTGCGCTTTTCTGGATACCGAAGAAGAGAAACTAATAATGAAGCATCACATTACCTATATAGAGAATGGGAAACGAAAGAGTAAAGTATATCAAAAAAGTTATAACATTCATAATTTATCACTTGCGGAAGATGGTAGATTTTTATGTGACTTTTATGAGGATTGTGAGAGTATAAAGGTAGAACTTAATGAAAAGGAGGAGAGGGAGCAGAAGCGACGTAGAGATATTAGAGAAAAAGAGAGAAGATATCACGAGGAGCAGATAAGACGGGAGAGTGTTCTTTTAGCAGAACAGGAAAGAAAGAAGCAACAGAATAATCTAAAATTACAAGAATATCAAGAGTGGTGTAAACAAGAAAAACTTCTAAAAATTGACTTTCATACCGTAACATTACCAGAAGGTATACGAAGGGATGTGTTATTAAACTGTATCGAAATGATGAAAAATGATCAGGAAGAAATGATATCAAAAAGATATTTGGACTATATTTATAAGCTTATTAAGGAATAATTTTGATACGAATAATATGGGGGGAGTAGTATGGAGATTAAAGGATACACTTATGGCTATATGGCAAAGAGAGGTGCTTATCAAAGTGAAGCGGCTAAAGAATCACAAGAAGCTATGTTTGATCTTGGCGTAAACTGGATGTGCTTAGCATTTCCTCTTATGCAGGATACCTATCAGTCAACTGAAATTCGATTTGATTATCGATATGACATCACAGAAAAAGATATTGTGGTAGCGATAAGACGAGCCAAGGATCGTAATATAAAGGTTTGTCTAAAACCTATGGTAAATTGTAAAGATCATATATGGAGAGCTTATATTGATTTCCCAGACGAAGATTTTTTAGGAAAGGATTCTTATTGGAAACAATGGTTTGAATCTTATACAGCTTTTTTATTGCATTACGCAGAAATCGCACAAGATACAGGCTGCGAGATGTTTTGTATTGGTTGTGAGATGCTTGGAACAGAAAGAAAAGAAGAGTACTGGCGAGAGCTAATTAAAAAGATTCGTGAAGTCTATGAAGGACCAATTACATATAATACCAACCATGGTAGGGAGGATAAGGTTAGCTGGTTTGATGCTCTTGACTATATTGGTACTTCTGCCTACTATCCAGTTGCAAGAGCAGGTGGAGCCCTAAAGAAAAGTATGGTAAATGAGTGGAGTAAGATTCGTGATAATCTTAGAACACTTAGCGAGAAGTTAAATAAAAAAATTATATTTATGGAAATTGGTTGCCGTAGTGCGAAAGGTTGTGCCACAATGCCATGGGATTTCATGCATATGGAGCTTGAAAGAGATGAAGAAGAGCAAGCAGCATTTTATGAATCCTGCTTAGAAGTTTTCTTTGATGAACCGTGGTTTTGCGGAATATTTTGGTGGGATTGGAGTACTGAAATCTATAGTACCGAGGAAGAAGCAAAGAAAGATGTTGGATTTAATATCCATAGAAAAAAGGCGGAAGATGTAATAAAGAAGTGGTATCAAAAAGAATAGATTTATTTCATGATGCAAATAAATAGTTCTTTTCCCTGATGAGAAATCCATGCCATAAAAATAGAAAGTTCAAAGTACGAGCTTTCTATTTTTATGTATTTATAAATTTAAGGAGTTAAGCATAATAAGATATCAACACTACCTATTAGGCATCATCTTTTTTAACATTTCTAATTTCATCTTATCTGCTGGTGACATATTCGCTGTCAGTAAGTCCGTTATAACATTGACCTCCTGTGGTGTAAAATCCATGCTCATGGCTTTAAGCTTTGAGTTTGCTTTCATAAGATTAGGTAAAGCTCTCTCCATTGATAGACCTTGTGATTCTTTTATTAATTCAAGCATAACTTGCTTCTTATAAGGGTGCATGTTACGTAGAGATTCGTTATTCATCCAATCAGTATTCATATTTTTACCTCATTTCTTTTTTACTAATCTTACAACTTAAATTTAAGTTGGCATAAACATCCCGGATTCAAACATCTTCTTCATAGTGTCAAAGGTGTTTTTTTGCTCTGGAGGCACCATACTAGCAAGCATATCAAACATCTGTTGATTATTTTGTCTAGCTGGTGAATGATTACCCGATTGCCCGGACTGAGTATTTGATGCCGCAGAAACATTCTGTGCTTGTTTTGGTGAATTACCTTTTCTAGCTGCTTCAGCAGCTGATCTTGTAGCGCGATAAGGTGCATTGTTCGTATAATATGGGGCACTTGTAACATCTCTATTCATATTTCCCATATCATATGGTGGTAGATTGACTGGAGGGGGAACATTGTAATTTGGCCAATTTGTTTGCACATTACCAGATGTAGGGGAATTTCCAGGCATTTGCATATTAGAGGCCTCAGAAACTGTTTGGCCTGCTGTATTTGTAGTTGCATCAGGTGGTGGGCCTTGACCATACATGGCTTGGTAGAGTAGATCATACGGAGTAGGAGAGGTGCTTTCATAATAGGAGTTATCATAATTCATAGAAGATGGTGGTGGAGCTGACGCATTTGGTGGAGGATAACCCTGTGAATTGTAATCTTGTGAAGGAGCATTTTGTGTTGGGGAACCTGATGTTGCTCCTGCAAATGGTGAACCACTCATCGTATTCATCATATTCATCATATTCATTATGTTTGGTAAATTATTCATCATATCCTGCATGTTATTCATTCCTTGCATGTTATTCATTCCTTGCATATTATTCATTCCTGGCATATTCATCATCCCTGACATATTTTGATACATATCCATAACGCGTTTCATACTAAATATATTAAGTACATTATCAACAAGCGATATTTCTGGTGGTGTACAGTATGGACGGATACTTCTTAGTATTCCCTCAAAGTTAATAGACCCCTCTCCTTTTCCTGAGCCAAAAAGCCCCTGTAATCCTGGGAAAAGTCCCTGTAGTCCTGGAAGGCCGGTAGCACTAACTGTATCATCTTTCGTATCTGCCTTCTTCCTACCAAACAGACCTAGTCCTCCCTGTTGTCTAAAGGTACGAATCATATCCATAAAATCGTTGAATTTTATAAATAGATCCGCAGTTTTTCTTGTGCCAGCATCAAGGTATGGAGCAGCTGCTTGAATCATTTTGGAAGTACGACTTTGCCCAGAAAAAGAGGTAATGTTATCAGGGCTTTTCTCAGCCTGATTCGTCTCCTCCATAAGAACTCCTCCTTGTTGTCCGATTATGCAAGAAATTGTTGTATAGAGTTTTAATAGGGTTATATTTGCCATCTTGCCTATAACAATATATTCTAAAGGTCATAAAAATAGACCGCAGGTTCTTACATGGTGTAAGATGCGGTCTATAAAAATCTAATTCGGGTATTCTAGCTGTTCTTCCGTTATAGAATCAAGTACTTCAGTAAGATAACGTTTGGCAAGGAATTTTGCCATTGGTAAATTCATATCGAGATAATTTCCACAATGAATTGCTGCTGCACCAGGAATCTCGCCTTCAAACTCGCTTATAAATGTAAATAGTTCCTTCATCAAAGGAATGATTTCTGCGGAAGTATAATCACCTGATAGTAATAGATAAAAACCAGTTCGGCAACCCATTGGCCCAAAATAGATTATTTTACTACCAAATACCGCATGGTTTCTTAAAAAAGTAGCGGCTAGATGTTCTATGGCATGCATCTCTGCGGTATTCATTACAGGTTCAAAGTTCGGACGTGTCATACGAAGATCGAAAGTAGTAATAATAGCATCACCAGCACTGTCTTTTCTAGAAACATAGACACCAGGCAGCAATTTTAAATGATCAATTGTAAAACTTGCAATAGGTTTCATATTTCTTATAAATGCATCCTTTTCGATACATTTATCCTCCTTTATTATCTTTGCATTGAATTATACCATAGTAATCTCCAGATAGAAAGAAAAAATCAGCAAGAAGAGAAGCAAAAAAATCGGCAAGAAGGGAAATAAAAAGTAGTAAGAAGAGAAACAACATGGATTTTTTTATGTAAATCGTATATAATCAAAACCATAATGTGATAGGATTGGAGAATTCATATGATAAAAAATATTATTTTTGATATTGGTCAGGTGCTTGCAGAATTTCGTTGGCGTGACTATATTGACGAACTTACAATCAAAGAAGAGTATAAAGAAAGATTGGCAAAGGCAACGGTATTATCTCCCTATTGGAATGAAGTGGATCGAGGTGTTTTATCAAAAGAAGAGATTATGAAACGATGTATTTCAATCGATCCTGAAATAGAAAAAGAAATCAAATTATTTTTTGATGATACAAGTCAGTTAGTCGAAGAGTTTGAGTATTCCGAAGAACTGGTGAAAGATCTTAAGAGTCAGGGGTATCACATTTATATTTTATCAAACTATGGCCGAGAGAATTTTTCTTATGTAAAGAATGTATTTCGTTTCCTAAAACATGTAGATGGGGCAGTAATATCCTATGAGGAGCAGCATATAAAACCAGAGCCTCAAATCTATGAAGCATTAATATCCCGTTATGGAATCGTTCCAGAAGAATCGGTATTTTTAGATGATTTAGCAGGTAATCTTGAAGGTGCAAAAACATTCCACTTTCATACAATTTGCTTTCACTCTTTGTGGCAAGCAAAAAAAGAGCTCAGAAACTTGGGAGTTATGGTAGAAGAGAGAGAATTTGATAGTATCATCTTTGATTTGGATGGTACCATGTGGGATTCCACAGAGAATGCTGCGATTGTGTGGAAGGAAATAGCGAAGAAGGATAGTCGTATCACGGATGAGGTCACAGGTCCTAAGTTAAAGGCATTATATGGTTTACCATTAGAAGATATCGCAAGAGGATTATTTTTAAGTGTTCCGGAGGACGTAGCTATAGAGACAATGGAAAAGTGTGTCGTAGCACAGTGCCCTTATTTGGCGGAACATGGTGGAATTCTTTTAGGTAAGATTGAAGAAACCTTAAAAGAACTTTCAAAAAAATACCGTTTGTTTATTGTTAGTAATTGTAAGAGTGGCTATATTGAAGCGTTTTTAGAAGCGCATAAGTTAGGACAGTATTTTGATGATTTTGAGTGCCCCGGTGGTACTGGAAAATTAAAAGCAGATAATATTCGCATTGTGATGAAACGTAATCAATTGAGAAATCCAATCTATGTTGGGGATACAGGCGGGGATGGAGACGCTGCACATCAAGCAAAGATTCCTTTTGTATATGCGCGCTATGGATTTGGAGAAGCAACGGAGTATGAATATGTTATAGATTCCTTTGATCAATTAACTACATTACGAATGACTGAATAGTTAAAAAATAGAAAAGTAGTCTAGTTAATGGAATGATATCTTGATTAAAACTTACAGTGGGAGCGAAGCTAAAAGAAATGCGATAAGTTTGTGCTGCGCCAAACTTGAGCCATTAGCTATTCCTAAAAGATAGTCGCAGCATGGAGGCTAAATATGAAAATTGTAATCATGGAAGCAAACACTTTGGGAAACGATGTTGATTTAGGCATGTTTCAAGAGTTTGGTGATGTCGTTATCTATGGAGAATCCAATCCGTTAGAAAATGCAGAAAGAATAAAAGACGCTGATGTTATCATAGTAAATAAAATTCCAATGAACGAGGATATTCTGAAAGGTGCAACAAAGTTAAAATTAATTTGCTTAACTGCGACGGGAACAAATAATATAGATTTTACGTATACCGAAAAACGTGGAATTTCGGTAGCCAATGTAAAGGGCTACTCAACCCAGTCTGTAGTACAGCATACGTTTGCCTTATTATTTTACGTATATGAAAAATTAGCTTACTATGATCAATATGTAAAGTCTGGGGATTATACAAGAAGCGATATCTTTAGTAATTTCGATGTGAAATTTCATGAATTGTATGGAAAAACTTTCGGTATCATAGGGCTTGGAGAAATCGGACAGGGAGTAGCTAAAATTGCAGAGTTATTTGGTTGCAAAGTGGTTTATTACTCCACTTCTGGTAAAAATCTAAATTCTGATTACGAAAGAGTGGATTTACAAACCTTGTTAAAAATCTCAGATGTAGTTTCTATTCATGCTCCGTTGACTAAAGCGACGACGAATTTAATCGGAGAAGCTGAATTAGAGATGATGAAGCCAGATGCTATTTTATTAAATCTAGGACGTGGAGCAATCGTAAATCAAGAAGCATTAGCAAATGCTTTGTTAGCAGGAAAAATTGGTGGCGCAGGGCTCGATGTTTTAACAGTGGAACCAATGCTCGCTGATAATCCGTTGCTAAAAGTAAAAGATAGCACCCGATTAATCATAACACCACACATAGCCTGGGCTACTGTAGAAGCAAGAAATCGCTGCGCGAAAGAGGTATATTTTAATATAAAGTCATATCTATCGGGTGAACCAAGAAATATTGTAGAGTAGAAAAGTCTTATTAAGCCTTAAGTGAATAAAGACGAAAAGCGAGCACATATTTGAATTCTTAAGAAGTGTTTTTCTTATAGAATTTCAAGTGTACTCGCTTTTTCTAATTAGGAGGTATTGGCTATCTTGTGGTATTATTAGCACATCTGTCTATAGTAATCGATTGCACATTCCACTTGCTCTCCAAATTCCTGATGAGCTTTAAAGAAAAAGCAAAGAACACGGTCGATAATATCTTGATTACACTTATAAAGTTCAACCGCAATATTATCGATTAAGTGGCATCTTTCTTCACAACTTAGTGATTCATAGCGTTCCCCAGCTTGCTTAAAATCACATGGATTTTTAATTGGAATACGAGCGATATATCCGCAAACACATTCCGGTTCTGATTGACATACTTCAGCAACTTTTGGGAAGCCACAATTTAAACTATTTGGTGAATAGTTAATAGGATTTGGGTTAAATATATAGGTACCTTGACCATCACGTTGATTATTATTTATGCAAGAGATGGAACGATTAATAGGAAGCTGTGCAAAATTAGGCCCTAGGCGATGACGTTGTGTGTCAAAGTAGGAGAAAGATCTGCCTTGAAGCATTTTATCAGCAGAAAGCTCCACACCTGGTACAATATTTCCAGGGCAAAAAGCAGCTTGTTCTACTTCGGCAAAGAAATTTTCTGGATTACAATCTAATGTCATTAATCCAATTGGCATTAATGGGAATTGGTCTTCTGGCCAGACTTTTGTGTCATCTAGTGGATCAAAATCAAGACATTCAATCATATCAGGGTCCATCATCTGAACACAGAGTTCCCAACTTGGATAGAATCCATTCGCAATGGATTCATATAAGGTCCTAACTGCTACGTCAGGATCAGATCCAGCTAATTGTTCGGCTTCAAAGCGGTCAATCGTTTGTAATCCTTGCTGTGTCTTCCAGTGATATTTGATATAGACACGTTTGCCACATTCATTTACCCAGATGTAAGTATTAACACCAAACCCATCTACATGGCGGAAGTCTTTTATAGTTCCACGATCGGAATAAAGCCAAGTAACCATATGAGTAGCTTCTGGTGATAAGGAAACAAAGTCCCAGAACCTTTGAGGGTCACGTAAGTTGTTATCTGGAGATGGTTTTAAAGAATGAATTACATCTGGAAACTTGATGCCATCACGGATGAAAAATACAGGAAGATCATTTCCGACAATATCATAGATACCGTCTGTGGTATAAAACTTAACTGCAAAACCACGAGGATCTCGTACTGTATCGGCGGAACCTTTAGAACCAATTACTGTGGAAAAACGTACAAATACCTTTGTTTTACAATTTGGATTTTTTAAAAACTCTGCACAGGTGTAATCAGTCCAATCACAATATGGTTGGAAATATCCAAAAGCACCAGTGCCTTTTGCATGTACAACCCTTTCAGGGATTCTTTCACGATCAAAGTGTGAAATCTTATCTATTAGATGTACATCTTGAAGAAGGACTGGACCATCTGAACCAACAGTCAAAGAATTTGTATCATTTGGAATTGGTCTTCCAAGGCTATCGGTTAAGTAATTACAACATTTCTTTTCATTACGTCTATCCATTCATATCCCCTTAAAACATGGCTGTGGAAAGCCTTTTTTACTATTTTATTCATATAAAATGTTACGGATACTTTATTCTGTAGAATTCGTCCTACAAAAAAAATGAATTTGTGACATAAAGAACAAAGAAATGAGAAAAAGCTGATCGAACGAATTTACGAAAGAAATTAAAAAATGAGAAAAAGCTGATCGAACGACATTATCATGATTCGTTCAATCAGCTTAAATTGTGTTATTTAATATTTTACATCATTCCACTTTTTCACATAGATATTTTCCATATCTTCGCCAAGATATTTGAAAGACTTACAGCGATCAAGTATAGACGCATCAGGGAAAGCAACTTGGCTGTTCTTAATGTCTTCGTCTTCAATTAATTCTCTGGCTGCTTTGTTTGGTGTAGAATAAGTAATATATTCAAAGTTCTTTAATGCAATGTCAGGACGGCACATAAAGTTAATCCATGCTTCTGCATTTTCTTTATTCTTACTATTCTTAGGAATTACCCAACCATCAATCCAAACGTTAGAGCCTTCCTTTGGCACCACATATTCAAGATTTTCATTCTCACGTTTTGTGTAAATTGCTTCACCAGAGTAGATAACACCAAGAGCGGCCTCTTCACCAATCATCTTGTCACGAACCTGGTCAACAACGTATGCTTGAACTAATGGATACTGTTTTTTTAATAAATCTCTAGCAGCATCTAATTCTTTCTCATCTGTTGTGTTTTGGTCGTAACCAAGATAGGTTAATGCTACCATGAAAGCATCACGAACGCTATCAATCATTAAGATATCATTTTTGTACTTTTCATCAAATAATACGCTCCAACTATCAACTGGTCCGTCTACCATAGTTTTGTTATAAAGAATACCAACCGTACCCCAACAATAAGGAACACTGTATTTATTGCCTGGATCAAAACTTTCCGCTGTTTTTAAATACATTTCATCGATGTTTGTAATGTTTGGAATATTATCAAAATTAATTTCAGCAAGTAAGTTTTCCTGAATCATTTTCTCGATCATATAATCAGAAGGGCAAACAACATCATAATTTACTGCACCGGTTTTAATGATAGGATACATGTCCTCGTTTAATTCGAATTCCTGATAGATTAATTTAATACCAGTCTCGTCTTCAAACATTTTTTTAACATCAGGGTCAATATATTCACCCCAGTTGTAAACATAGACTTCGCCTTTATTGGAAGAACTGCTGTTTCCTGGATTTTCCCCTCCATTTCCCGGAGTAGTATTATTACCTTTGTCTTCCTTGGAGCCACAACCGGAGAATACCAGTGAGCTTACAAGAAGGAGCGCTACAAAAAGTTTAGATTTTTTCATGTAAAATACCTCGTTATTTCAGTTTTAGAGTTTTTTTGCAGGTGCAAGAGTTACTGCATTGCGCTTCTTCTCTATTCTATCATTTCTACGATTGATGATGATAAGTAGTAATAAGACAGAGAGGAAGAGAAGAGTAGATAGAGCATACATCTCAGGCTTAATACCCTTTCTCGTCTCAGCATAAATCTTAGTGGAGAGAGTATTGACAGCCGCACCTCTTGTAAAGTGTGTAATAATAAAGTCATCTAATGACATAGTAAAAGCTAATAGGAATCCGGAAAAAACACCTGGAAGAATATCAGGCAATACAACCATAAAAAATGCTGATAAAGGAGAAGCTCCAAGGTCTAGTGCGGCTTCATAAGTATTTCGATTTGTTTGTTTTAGCTTAGGCATTACACTTAATATTACATAAGGAATGTTAAATGTAATATGTGCAATTAATACACTTTTAAACCCAAGTGTGAAATTAACTGCAATAAAAAGAAGCATTAATGAGATACCAGTTACAATATCTGCATTCAACATTGGTATATTTGTGATACCCATCATGATAGTTTTTGGTACCTTACGCATATGGTTCATACCAATGGCAGCTGCTGTACCAATTATAGTAGCAATTAAAGCAGATAAAAATGCAATGATTAATGTAGTATACAGTGCATTCATGATCTCTTCATTTTGAAATAAGGACTTATACCAATCAAAGGTAAATCCACCCCATTTACTACGGGATTTGGATTTATTAAATGATAGGACAATAAGTACCATAATTGGTGCATACAAGAAAAACATAATGAGGGCAACATATACTTTTTGACTTATTTTTTTTACCATACGTTTGTACCCTCCGATTCTTTATCATATTTTGCAAGGATTGCCATGCTAATTAAGATAAATACCATCAGAACTGTGGATAGTCCAGAACCTGCATGCCAGTTTCCAACTTTTTGGAACTGCTGTTCAATGACATTACCAATTAAGACAATCTTACTTCCGCCAAGAATATTAGAGATAACAAAAGTGGTTAGCGATGGAACGAATACCATCGTAATACCACTAATTACTCCAGGGATACTTAATGGGAAGATAATCTTACGGAAGGTAATCCATCCATTTGCACCAAGGTCACGAGCAGCATTGATGACATTGTCATCAATTTTTGCAAGTGTATTATAAATTGGCAATATCATAAACGGTAGGAAATTATAAACCATACCAAGCACAATGGCAGTTGGTGTGTTAATGATATTAACAGTTGGCAGATTTAATGCTTTTAGCAAGGTATTGATAATACCGTTATTTTCTAAGATGTTCTGCCAAGCTATAGTACGTAGTAAGAAGTTCATCCACATAGGAAGAATCATAACAAATACGACAAAGCTGTTACTTTTTAACTTCATACTTTTTAAAATTAAAGCAAGCGGATATGCGAGTAATAAGCATATCAAAGTACTGATTAGAGATAGTTTTAAACTTAAATATAAAGCTTTTTGATTAACAGGGTCTGCGATTAATTTTATATTCTCTAAGGTAAAGCTATTATTTGCCTTTGTAGTAAAGCCGTAGTAAACGACCATAATCAGTGGAATGATAATAAAGGCACCCATCCATAAAATATAAGGGAAAGTCAGGAGGGATTTACCACTGAAGTGGTGAGACTTTCTCACCAATGTAACAGTAGCCTCTTGAGCGGTTACTTTACTTTCCTCTTGATTATTCATTGACACCTACTGCCTCCTCATCTTCGGATTCTGGCTTGTTCATAATTTGAATGTCATATGGATCTACCTTAATACCTACTTCGGCACCAACCGGTGAAAGGTCAGTAGAATGTACAAGCCATTCAAATCCATTTGCCATAACCGTCATTTCATAATGAACACCCTTAAAGATTAAGGAAGTGACACGTCCTGTGATAATTCCAGCTTCTGGAGCTACTAAATCAATATCTTCAGGACGGATTACCACATCGACTGGTTGAATTTTACCAAAGCCTACATCCACACATGGGAAATTGGCTCCAAGAATATTAACTAAACGGTCTTGTACCATGGTTGCGTTGATGATATTACTTTCACCGATAAAGTCTGCAACAAAGGCATTCTTTGGCTCGTTATAAATCTTTTCTGGTGTACCAATCTGCTGAATATAGCCTTGATTCATGACCATGATGGTATCTGACATGGTTAATGCTTCTTCTTGGTCGTGAGTAACATATACGAAAGTGATACCAAGTTCATTTTTTAAACGAATTAACTCATATTGCATATCTTGACGAAGTTTTAAGTCAAGAGCACCAAGAGGCTCATCTAGAAGAAGAACCTTTGGTTCATTTACGATAGCACGAGCAATTGCGATACGCTGTTGCTGACCACCACTTAAAGAATCAGGCATACGATTTTCAAAGCCATCTAAGTTTACTAATTTTAAGGCATAAGAAATCTTATCTTTAATATACTGTCTGCTCTTTTTCTTAATTTTAAGACCAAATGCGATGTTTTCTTCAATCGTCATATGAGTAAATAACGCATATTTTTGAAATACAGTATTTAGTTGACGTTCATTCGGAGGAAGCTTTGTAATATCTTTCCCATCAAAAATAACACGGCCCTGATCAGGTTGTTCAAAACCACCAATAATACGAAGAGTAGTAGTTTTACCACATCCGGATGGACCTAAGAGTGTTAAAAACTCATTTTCACGAATGTAAAGATTTAAATCGTCGATTACAACGTTATTTCCATAGCGTTTTGTTATATTTATAAGATCGATTAACTTATTATCTATCATGTTCATTCCTCCTAGAAGCTCGGCGGGGTGGATACCCAAAGTAGCGTAGCGCCGGTCTTACCGGTAGCTGCTATATAGTGATTTTTATTTGGAGTAAAGTAAAAGGATTCCCCTTTCTTTACTCGATGTGTTTTATTTCCGATATGAATTGTAATCGAACCGCTAATCACATATCCAAATTCTTCTCCCTCGTGTGGGTTATCTGGATAGGTGGAACCACCCGGTTCTAATGTTAATAAAATTGGTTCCATCATATTTTTCTGAGCATTTGGAATAATCCATTCAATCTTATTATTTAGCTCATTATCTACCTTTTCAAAATAATCCCCACGTTTGAATACAACCTGCTCTGATGTTGTGTCCGTAAAGAATGCCTCCAGGTTCGTACCTAAACATTGCAAAATATCGACTAGGGTGGCGATGGAAGGCGAAGTGATGTCACGTTCTAATTGAGAGATAAATCCTTTTGAAAGCTCCGCTCGATCTGCAAGCTCTTCTTGGGTTAAGCTTTTTTGAACTCGTAGTTCTTTAATTTTAGCACCTATCTTCATGCTGTTCACCAAACCTTTCTTTGTGGTTCATGTTTACATGTATCATCATTCGTTATGAAAAGGATAAGAGTGCAATTTTTGCACCGGTATTGTAATCTTATCCGATTATGTTCTTTTGAATTCCAGTAATAGGAAGTTGAGATTTTATTAAACCATAAGTTTAGCATTTCTAAACTAGACTTCTATTATTATACACGGATAAACTCGTATGTCAATATAAATTCTTTCTATTACTAAACTTTTTATGTCATTTTACTAAACTTAAAAAAAGATGGAAATAAAATAAGATTTAACTTACATTAGGAGTATAATGCTGCATCCAATTGGATTCAAAGATGGCTTAAGATATATTTTTTCCTTAGTATCTGACAAACTACGTGCCGCTTGCGTGGCTACTTTTGGATATTCTAAGCGTCTAATAATAAGGAGATGTGAAACGGAAGGAGCAAATTCATGAAGAGTAAAATATATTTATATTTATTTATATTACTTTTTACCGGAATATTAGTTGGATGTACTAAGAAACCTTTCTCTATAGAAAATACGAAGTTTAAGGCAGTGGTTATTGATAACAACAATGGTCTTTTAGTAAAACCGGATGTTGATTCCAATGAATTTAGGCTTGCTGATAAAATCAGTATAGGGGCTAACAGTGCAATGATATTTAATCAAGATAAAAAGGAAGTAGATTTAAATGAGATTCAGATTGGAGATGTAGTTAAAATCACTTATGACGGGATTATATTAGAATCATATCCTGCGCAGATTACTGCTGTTTATATTGAAATTTTTGAATCTAATCTATTAATAGATGGATATATTACTATAATTGATGATATTTACAAACTTGATAGTGGTTTAAATAGTGATATCAACATGATTGCTCTCAATTTAACTGAAGCAACGAATCTTTCAGAGATAGATAAGGAAATCTTACTGATGAAGTTATATGAAATGTATGGTCTGGAAGTAAAGGAAAGTACTTTTGATCAATTAGTGAAAGAAGGACTTATTAATGAAGAAGAGCTTTATTTTCCTACAGGTATTATTATAACCATTAGCAATTCGGAATATAATGAAGGTAAACAAACACTAGAGTATGTTATCAATAAATGGAGAAGTGGACTAGGTGCTATTGGTTATAAAGGTAAGGCAAAGTTTGATGGAGAAGAGTGGATAATATCAAAGAAAAGTATGTGGATTAGTTAATTATTTATGGTTTATCGTTCATAATAGGAGGTTAAGAAGGAGTATAGTTTAACAAAAAATATGATCAGCAAAAGTCTACAAAAGGTTATATATCAATCTTTTTGATTCTGCTGATCATTTTTATGTTTATCATATCTTTAGATCATTTATTATTAATTTCAATCATTAGTTACTCACTAAGTTCTTCCCATTGCTCCATAAGAACTTCTAATCTTTCTTCCAATTCCTTCTTTTCTTTATGAACTTCGATTAGTTTTGATGAGTTTGTATAGATAGAAGAGTCTGCAAGCAATACTTCCAGTTCCTCATTTCTTGCTTCCAAACGTGTAATTTCATCTTCAACTTTCTTTAATTCATTCTGACGCTTTCTAAGTTTGGCTTGCTCTTCTTTTTGCTGTTGCCAGTCTAGCTTATTCTCAGAAACTGGTTCTTGTGGAAAAGATGAAGTTTGTAATTCTTTATTTGCCTGATCTAGATGCTTATTGATTCGAAGTCCATTTAAAATATTATCGTTAGCGTCAGACTGATTATAGCCATTATTGTTGCCAAAGGCTCTCCATTCCATCTCTGGTTTCTTCTCAAGATAATAATCATAATTACCAATATAATTTAAGAAAGTCTGATTGGTTAAGTCAAGAATTCTGGAAGCAGTACGATTAATAAAATAACGGTCATGGGATACATAGAGCACCGTACCGGTATAATTGTTAATCGCATTCTCAAGTATTTCCTTTGATGTAATGTCAAGATGGTTGGTTGGCTCATCCATGATTAGGAAGTTTGCATCGGATAGCATAAGCTTTGCTAGAGATACGCGGCCACGCTCTCCACCACTGATATCTTTAATTAATTTAAATACATCATCGCCAGTGAATAAAAATGCAGCAAGGATATTACGTACTCTTGTGTTATCCATATTAGGATACGTATCTTGAATCTCGTCAAAGATTGTTTTGTCCATATTAAGAACATGATGTTCCTGATCATAGTAACCAACAAAAACCTTTGCACCAAGTTTTACATCTCCAGCATCGGCATTGATAATCTGATTAATTATTTTTAAGATGGTTGTTTTACCAGTACCGTTATTACCGATAATCGCAACTTTTTCACCACGTTTTACCTCAAAATTTAGTTGGTCAAACAGTGTTAGAGAACCATAGGATTTACGCAAATCAGTCACTGTTAGTACATCATTACCACTTATGATATTTGGTTCAAGGGCTATATGCATCTTATCATTTACAGTAACTGGTTTATCAAGGCGATCTATTTTATCCAACATCTTCTCACGACTTTCCGCACGTTTTATGGATTTTTCGCGGTTGAAGGAACGAAGTTTTGCTATGACCTCTTCTTGATGTTTAATTTCACGCTGCTGATTTAAGTAATGACGAATCATGGTTTCACGAAGTTGTTCTTTTTTCATTGCATAGTCAGAATAATTTCCTTCGAACATTGTCGCCTTTGTGTTATCTAATTCCACAACCTTGGAAACTACTTTATTAAGGAAGTAACGGTCATGGGCGATTACAACAACAGCTCCAGAATAATTCACTAAGAAAGTTTCTAACCAAGCGATAGATTCCATATCAAGGTGGTTGGTAGGCTCATCTAAGAAGATGATATCTGGTGTACTTAAGAGAAGCTTACCAAGAGCTACACGTGTTTTTTGTCCACCAGAAAGGGTTGATACTTTTTTGTTAAAATCTTCCTCCGTAAAGCCAAGACCTTTTAGTACACCAATTACTTCACTTTGGTAGGCATATCCATTCTTTAACTCAAAATCATGTGTTAGTCTTGAGTAGGAAGAAAGCATTCGTTCTAATTCTGCGCCAGTAGCTGATTTCATATCTATTTCAAGACGGCGAATTGTTTCTTCCATTTTAATTATATCTGATTTTATTGCTAAAACTTCTTCATAAATGGTACTATCTGTGGATAAGTCCTGATGTTGAGCAAGATATCCTACAGTTGCACCTTTAGCAAAGATAATCTCTCCTTCATCGGCAGTTAATTCACCCATGATGATTTTTATTAAGGTAGACTTTCCTGCACCATTAATTCCTACGATAGCTACTTTCTCACGCTCATTTACATGGAAAGCGACTTTATCGAGTATTGGAGTCGTTCCAAAGCTTTTACTAATATTCTTACATGCTAGTATCATGATGTTTCCTCACACTTCTGAAAGGAAGCTGTATAAGAGCTTCACAATAATATAACTTATCAGAAGTTTGCTTTATAAACTTCTGATAAAAGGTGCGCACTTTGCACCGTCAATCCGATTATTGGAACATGTTTTTGTTCCGATAATATAACTTATCAGAAGTTTGCTTTTTAAACTTCTGATAAAAGGTGCGCACTTTGCACCGCCAATCCGATTAATGAAAAAGTACGATTTCCGAACTTTTCCTTGTGAATAAAAAAGCAAAATGAAGTTTATAAGTATTTCATTTTGCATGATAAGAAGACAATATTTCTTCACACTTTCTTAACACCTGCAAATTCTATGAATAGAAGTGTATCGCAGGTGCATATTAACTGTAGAATATTCTAACATACGTAGTATCCTACGTCAAATCATTGACAGGTTATTCACAATTTACTATAATATTTATAATAAGAACACATCCTATCTGTGTATAGTCTGTTGTAATACCAGGGTTACAATCTTATAGATTTGGGGTATAAGAATAGGACAACCTGGAAGGAAAGATGGAGGGTTAGCATGTACGATAAAACAATTTCATCAGCAGTTATCAAGCGTCTTCCAAGATACTATCGTTATCTTGGAGAATTATTAGAGAATGATGTTGTGCGTATCTCTTCGAAAGAGTTAAGCGAAAAGATGAATGTTACAGCATCACAGATTCGTCAGGATCTAAATAACTTTGGCGGTTTTGGTCAACAAGGATATGGTTATAATGTAGAATATCTTTATACCGAGATTGGTAAAATACTTGGTCTGGATAAGAAATATAATGTTATTATTATTGGAGCAGGTAATTTAGGACAAGCGCTTGCAAATTATACAGATTTTGAGAGAAGAGGATTTTATATCTGTGGGATATTTGATGTTAATCCTAGATTGATAGGAATATCCATCCGTGGAATTGAAATCCGTTTAATTGATGAACTAGAAGAATTTATGAAAACAAATACTGTGAATATAGCAGCACTAACGATACCAAAAGCAAAAGCACCGCAGGTGGCGGCAGATTTAGTTAGCCTTGGTATTCATGCAATATGGAATTTTGCACCAACAGATCTAAATTTACCAAAAGATGTTATGGTTGAAAATGTTCACTTGGCAGAAAGCCTTATGAGACTGTCGTATAATTTAAAAGCGGCAGAAGAATCGGGGGAGAGTATTTGAGATTAGGAAAACGTTTTGGCGACAAGTCGGAACCAAAGACGAAATCTTTAAGCGATTTGGATGATTTAGATGAAGACTTCGATCTTGAGTTTGAGAATGTGAAAGTATCAAGTTATGTGGAACCTTCAAGGATGGAACCAAGAAAAATAAATCGGAGTAAAGTATTCTCTGAAATGAGTCTTCGTCAAATCTTTCGAAATCGAAAGATTCCAATAGTAACACTTGATGAACGCTTTATCAACTTATTCCCTGAGGAAAAGATGTCTGGAGTACAACGAAGGTTAAGGGATGAACTTGTCGAATTGATGAAGGATCAGAGCAGAGTCTTAGATGACATCAAAGGATTGAAACGATATAAGTCTCAACTGATGCAGGAAATAATGGATAACATGGAAGTTGATCATACACCGATTGGTAGGCTAAAAGAAAGAAAATTAGCTAAAAATCAAAAACTTATTGAAGATATCAATCAAAAGTTATTGATTGCAGAGGACAGTCTCGAAAAACTACCAGGTGAAATAGCTGCAAAAAATGAAGAATTGATGGTTGAGAGTTTACAGAGTTGCTATGGTAACATATTTGAAAAGAATTTAAGAAAAAAATCCTTAGAAGATGAAATCAGGGAAACTGAGGTAAAGCTGCGAAATTTAAAAAAGCAAAAACTTGAAATCGAGAAAGATTATCGTGGAACTTATACATATCTCTATGACATGCTAGGGACTGAGATGATGCGTAAGATTGACGAAGAACAAGATTTACTATAATGAATTAGAGTGGAGTTTCTTACCATGATTTTTGGAATTGGCACGGATATGATAGAAATTAACCGTGTAGTGAAAGCTTGCGAACGGAAAACATTTCTTACGAAGATTTATACGGAGCAGGAACAGAAGCTGCTTCTTTCGGATATACGAAAGGCAGCTTCGAATTTTGCTGTAAAAGAAGCAGTTGTAAAAATGTTTGGAACAGGTTTTCGTGCGATTGCACCAAATGAGATTGAAGTACTACGCGATAATCTTGGGAAACCTTATGTAAATTTATATGGAAATGCAGAAATTTTAGCGAAGGAACATAATGTCGAGAGGATTCATGTCTCTATAACAAATACGAAGGAATTAGTTAGTGCCTATGTAATAGGTGAGATTATCCGGGAGTAGGAGGCGGTTAGTTATGCGGTATGCACTAGATGCGGTGCAAATGAAAAACTTAGATAAGAAAACAATCGAGCAGATTGGAATTCCAGCAATGGTTCTCATGGAGCGTGCAGCACTTTATGTGGCGGAACAAGTCAGAGAACATGCAAAACCGACCGATAAGATCATCGCGGTTTGCGGAACCGGCAACAATGGCGGTGATGGGATTGCAGCTGCTCGCATTTTGCATTTATGGGGGTATCACGTAACCATCGGAATCATCGGTGAAATGGAAAAGTTTTCGAAAGAATGTAGAGAACAGTGGAAGATTGCGAAAAATTTAGGGTTATCCATCCGTACCGAATGGGAAATAACAGAATATAATATAGTAATTGACGGTATCTTTGGTATAGGCCTTGGCAAACCGGTGAGTGGTGAATATGCGAAGGTGATCCAAAGTATTAATCAAAGTGACTGTTATGTGGTTTCGATTGATATACCGTCTGGTATTAGTGCAAGTAATGGGCAAGTCTTTGGTTGTGCAGTAAAAGCAAACGAAACGGTTACTTTTGGTGAACAAAAACTTGGACTATTGCTTTACCCAGGGGCAACTTATGCTGGAAAGATTCATATCGCGGATATCGGATTTGCAAAGGAAAAACTGGACAGTCTTACCTACACTTACTACGAAACTACTGATTTAGATAAACTACCAATCAGAATGCCATATTCCAATAAAGGGAGCTATGGAAGAGTACTCGTGATTGCAGGAACAGAAAGCATGACTGGTGCAGCTTATTTTAGTGCGGCAGCAGCATATCGTATGGGAGCGGGTTTAGTAAAGATCCTTTCAGCGAAGAAGGCAATTCCTGTGCTTCAGGGAATGCTTCCGGAAGCTTTGTTTGCAGCCTATGATGAGGAGGATTATGAGGAACAGGTTAACAAAGCATTGGAGTTTGCAACTGTGATTGTTATAGGACCAGGTCTAGGGGTAGAGGCTATCGCTAAGAAATTATTGCTTAAAGTATGTAAAGAAGCGAAAGTGCCTCTTATTGTAGATGCAGATGGAATTAATTTACTGGCTATGTTGGCAGATGAAATGATACCTGATGTATTACAGCTAACAGACGAGGTTGAACGTTTGCATCAACGAATTTACTATATAAAGGAAATACTACCAGAAGGAACTATCTTGACACCTCATTTAAAGGAGCTTTCTAGGCTTACTTTATATCCACTTAATAAAATTCCTTGTAATTTAATTGACATAGCCAGCTATTGTACTTATAATAACTTAATGATTTATGTGTTAAAAGATAGCAGGACTATCGTTGCTTCGAAAGACTTGCGTTATATCAATGTATCCGGTACCCATGGAATGGCGACCGGAGGCAGCGGCGATGCACTCACGGGAATCATTGCTGGATTGATAGCAGGGGGACTTGAAGCAGGAAAGGCAGCAACACTAGGTGTGTATCTTCATGGACTGGCAGGAGAAGAAGCCGCCAAAGTAAAATCAACCTACTCTATGTTAGCTGGGGATATGATCGAAGCGTTGCCGGAGGTTTTAAGAAATCATGATTGAAGAAACGTATAATCAAAGATACTTGCGTGTAAGCGCTAATATTAATTTGGATGCTATTATTCATAATGTTGCGGAAGCTAGAAAGAACATAAAGAAAGAGACTGGGATTTTTGCTGTAATTAAGGCAGATGGTTATGGCCATGGAGCGGTTCCAATTGCAAGAGCTATTGATAATGACGTAGAAGCTTATGCAGTAGCGATTGTGGAAGAAGGAATAGAGCTTCGTGAGGCAGGTATAACAAAGCCTATCTTAATATTAGGATATACGGCTCCAGAACTTCTGACCGAAATAGTCCAATATGATTTGACTCAGACAGTTTTTCAACTGTCGATGGCAGAAAAATTGGATGAAATTGCAAGAACTCTTGGCAAGGTAGCCAAAATTCACATAAAGCTTGACACTGGTATGAGTAGAATAGGATACCAGCCGACAGCCGAAAGCATTGACGAAATTGTCAGGATGAAGAAACTTTCTAATTTAATGTTAGAGGGTATCTTTACTCATATGGCATGTGCGGATATGACAGATAAAACATCGGCAAAAAAACAATTTGAATTGTTTACAGCCTTTGTTAATCAGTTAGAAGAGCAAGGGGTTAAATTGCCTATACAACACATTTCTAATAGTGCTGGGACAATCGACCTTCCGGAAATGAATCTTAGTATGGTACGGTTTGGAATAAGTCTCTACGGATTATATCCGTCCGAAGAAGTTGATAAGAATCACCTTAGCTTAGAACCAGCGATGGAACTTAAAACACATATCTCATTTGTAAAGGAACTGGAACCAGGCCATGGAATCGGTTATGGAAGTACATTTGTCACGAAGAAAACGATGACAATCGCAACAGTACCGGTGGGTTATGGGGATGGTTTTCCAAGACAGCTGTCAAATGTTGGCAGAGTCTTGGTTCATGGAGAATTTGCCCCAATTGTGGGTAGAATATGTATGGACCAGTTTATGATAGATGTTACAGACATACCTGAAGTTAAACAGGGAGATATCGTGACGTTAGTTGGAAGAGATGGCGATAATATTATACCAGTAGAAGAACCTGCAGACCTCGCTGGCTCCTTTAACTATGAATTTGTCTGTAATGTAGGAAAGAGAATTCCAAGAGTTTATTATCAGAATGGAAAGCCCGTATCGATCCGACATTAAAAAAGTAACTATATTTTGTTAGGAGATGTGAAATACATAACCGCAATCTACATAGAATGTTACGTTTTATGGAATACGATGGTCAAAAGTGGTAATAATAAAGCTAAAGCCATGAGATGGAGTGTGAGTTATGTGATTATAAAAAGAGGCGATATTTTTTATGCGGATTTAAGACCGGTCATTGGTAGTGAGCAGGGTGGCGTACGTCCTGTACTAATTATACAAAATGACACCGGTAACAAGCACAGTCCGACAGTAATCTGTGCAGCAATTACTTCAAAGATGAATAAGGCGAAGTTGCCTACGCACGTGGAAATCGATGCTGACAAATATGGAATTGTCAAAGATTCCGTAATCCTGCTAGAACAGGTACGTACAATTGATAAATCCAGATTAAAAGAGAAAGTGTGTCATTTGGACCAAGATATCCTAAAGCGTATTGACAAAGCTTTACTTATTAGCTTCGCCCTGGATACATAGGTCGTACTTATTATGAATGCGGTAGTGACGTTAGTTCACTTCCGCGGCTCATAATAGCGTGCTCTTAAGGTGAGCAATTAAGTTATTATGATATATGTAATTTCTTATAACGCTGTGCGGCGTGCACGTGGTAACAAGATTTGCGTAATAATCGTAGATAAATTTATATATTGATTTATTAGTCCTTGTAAAGGTGTGTAACGCACGGAGTTTGGTTAGGTAAAAGCCTTAAGTAGGCTAAGTTTAATAGATGACACAAGGCAAGCTGGGACACGCTTGCCAATTTTTAAAATTAGTAGATCGTTATCTATCTTGTTCATCATGAAGTAACAAGAAGATGTAAACAACCGAAATAATAGAAAAGTTGTAAACTTGGTTTCTATTATTCAATACTTTACATAACATTCATGAAGTATGTTTTGCTCCGTAGAAAAATATGGTATAATAGGAACTGCGGAAAAATATATTTAAAGGAGATTTGAAATAATATGGATGGACATCCCATACGTGGTCTTGTCTTAATACTAGTATTAGTAGCACTAAATGCGATAGCATCAGCTGCAGAGGCAGCCATTGAAAATGTAAATGAAGCCCTTGCCGAAAAGCGAGCAGAAGAGGGAGATAAGAAGGCAAAACGCTTAGTAAGATTGTTAGATACCCCTCATCGATACATAAATGTCATCGAGATCCTTCTAACACTAGCTAGCTTACTCATTGGTATGACTTATTCTTTTCAGCTTTATAGAGTGATTGAGAAGCTTGTCGAAACAAGTACACTTCCAGAAGCTATGGCAATAACAACTAGTATCGCGATGGTATTGGTTACGATATTAATCACTTATCTTATCGTATTATTTGGTATGCTGTTACCACGAAAGCTGGCACTAAAATATGCGGATTCCTGTGCATTTAAAATGGCAGGTATGATTTTAACCTGTTCTCATTTATTTGCACCAATCATTTGGTTATTGGAGAAGAATACAAATGGCATACTTCGTTTATTTGGAATTCGTCCTAGTGACTTAGAAGATAATGTAACAGAAGAAGAAATTATGTCTATGGTAAATGAAGGCCATGAACAGGGAGTTCTTGAAGCAGAAGAAGCTGAGATGATATCTAATATCATCGAATTTAATGAAAAGGCTGCGAAAGACATTATGACTCATCGCAAAAAGATGATTGCAATCAACAGTGCTCTTTGTATCGAAGATGCTCTTCGATTTATGTTAGATGAGAATTACTCCAGATTCCCACTTTATGATGGGGATATTGATAATATTGTAGGTTTGCTACATTTAAAGGATGTTATGTTATATTTTCTGGATCCTAGACTTAAGGTTGAACCTTTGTCTAAGGTGGCCAGAGAACCATATTTCATACCTGATACACAAAGTATTGATGTATTATTCCACGATATGCAAACTAAGAAAATCCATATGGCAATTGCAATTGATGAGTACGGGCAGACAGCCGGTATTGTTGCTATGGAGGATATCTTAGAGGAAATCGTAGGTGACATACAGGATGAATATGATGACGAAGAGGAGCTTTACACAAGATTAGAGGATGACTCTTACTTGTTGTCGGGTGAAGCTTCCCTAGAAGATTTGGAAGACATATTATCTCTTCCGTTTGCAGAAGAAGATATAAAAAATTACGATACGTTAAATGGGCTTATTGTATCATTACTAGACCATATTCCAGGAGACGATGAAAGGGCTACCATTCGATATTGCGGCTATGAATATGAACTAATGGAAATACAGAATCGAATGATCACCTCTGTTCGGGTTCGTAAGATCCCAGAGGAGGAATTAAAAGCTTCCGATAATGAAGATAATCAAGTTTCACAAAGACTTGGTGCGGCGATGACGGATGCGATTGATACAACAGATGAAAAGATTCTAAGTAATGTTGAGGATATTATCCTTGAAAAGAAAAAGGATAAATAATTAATTTTATTGGAGTTTTACAGTTTTTATTGTAAAACTCCTTTCTTTTGCTTAAGATTTTGATAAAACAAAAAGGCAAGCAGGGGATGCTTGCCTTTTGCTTAGTAATGCTTGAACGTAATAAGAACTAGGGAGGTTCCATCTACGTGATATCAGTTGCCTATACAACCGGGGAGGAAGTATAGAAGGTCTGATAACTGCATTACAATGTGTACAAATCAATGTACCATCTTGCGTATAATAGGGTGGGAGTAGAAAGTGTTTAACCACTATCTAATTATTATTATAAATTTGATTTGTGTTCATTTTGTGTTTTAAGTATGAAAAAAATCTGAATAGTATAAACTATGTCTTAGGAAGATTAAGACTTCCTAATGGTATGAGTAAAAAATTGTTAAGCTTAGTAACGAAAAAAACCTTAGCGGTTAACTAAGGCTTTTTTATATATTATAATTGGGGGAGGAGGAGAGAGTGAAACTTGAGATTCACTTTCATGGTTTTATTATATTCAATAAATATGAGGAAACTATGAAGTAATTTGAAATAATTTGTGAACAATTTATGTAATTGTTTGTTCATATATTGTTTTGTTCTTGTAATTTTATGGGAAAAAAGACTTAATTGCGACAATAAACTCTATTCTCTTGCTATTTATAACAGGTCACATTATAATTATGATAGCTTTTATATCGTTAGGAGAAGTTCTATCTTTTTATTAAAAATAAGATTAGACTTTTTACTAAAAATGAAAATCAGATATTGACATAAATTGCTATTGTGAGTATATTATCTTACAGTAAATAAACCTGTTTGAAAGGTTAGGAGGAAGTAGAGAAGCGGACATAAATCTGCTTTATCATCCCAAGAAGGCGAGGATGTGAATGAATTACAAATTATTGGTGGATACCGCAGTGCTGGCAGGTGAGATTATGTTACGCTCTGGTGCGGAAACATATCGTGTTGAGGATACCATCTATCGAATATTAAAAACATCGGGGTTTGATCGCTGCGATGTTTTTGTTGTGTCTACAGGAATTATTGTAACACTAGCGGATTCTTCAATTGATGCAATTAGCCAGGTAAGGCGAGTTGCAGAGAGGCAGACAGATTTGGGAAACATTTATTATGCGAATGATATTTCACGAAAATTATGTAGTGGAGAAATCGATCTTGAAACTGCAAATGAAAAGTTAAGCGAACTTACAAAAACTGTACGTTACCCAGTCTGGCTCGCCTATCTTTGTTTGATTATTGCAGCTCCAGGATTTGCAATCCTTCTTGGAGCAAATTTCATAGAGTGTTTTCTTGCTATGTGGAATGGTATCTTTATCATGGTTAGTAATATTATGTCGAAAAGGTTAAAAATTAACCGTTTTGTAACCAATATGATGATTTGTGCTGTAATGGCTATCAGTACGACTGGTATCGTAAATCTTTTTCATTTGAATGCGGAGATGGAATTGATTATAGCGGGCGCTATCATGCCATTATTACCTGGAGTAGCTTTAACGAATGGTATCAGGGATACTCTTCAGGGGGATTATGTATCTGGTGCTGCAAGATTAGTAGAAGCATTTGTAACAGCAGCTTCTCTTGCAGTAGGAATAGGTGCTGGACTCGCACTTGCTAAGGTGTTATTAGGAGGTATTGTATGATAGTGCAGATTATAGGTGCCTTTATTGCAGTATTTGCCCTTGCTTTGGCATTTGGTGTACCAAGAAAATTTTTAGTATATTCCTCAATAGTAGGAGCAATCGATTGGCTTGTTTACCTCATCAGTCTTGAAAGAGGTTTAGGTCTTGCCATGAGCGTTTTTGTCTCAACTTTAGTTATTGCTTTTATTTCCCACGCCTTCGCAAGGAAATTTAAAGCTCCAGTAACCGTATTTTTAATTCCTGGTATATTACCTTTGGTTCCTGGTGTTGGAACATACCGTATCGTTTATTACTTAATACTTGAAGATGGAGCAAATGCTTCTTACTATTTTTATCAAACGCTACAAATTGCTGGTATGATTGCAATTGGTATCTTTATAATTGATACATTTTTTAAATTCTTTCAAAAGCCTCTAATAAAGGCTGGGGTATGCGAAGTAGCGGAAGACACCTTACCTCAAGGAAGTGATAGCTTAGAAGATAGTACTGGTCACTCTCCTGAGGAGGAAGAGAGACGAATGGAACAAGACCTTCGTGCTAGAGCAGAAGCATTACGAAAGAAGATGAAGGAAAGAGAAAAGGATGATTTGGGCTTGTAGTACGTAACTTAGTGCGTGTGGCCCAAGTTTACAGGCTATGGAAAGGCATAAAAATTAATGAAAATTACAGTAGTATGTGTTGGAAAAATAAAAGAAAAATATTTAACTATGGCAATTGAGGAGTATTCGAAACGTTTGAGCAGGTATTGCAAGTTAGAGATAATCGAGTTAGCTGATGAAAAAACACCAGATAACGCATCACCTGCGGAAGAACTTCAGATAAAGAAAAAAGAGGGCGAGAGGATATTAAAAAATATCAAGGACAATGCCTATGTCATTGCACTTGCAATTGAAGGGAAGATGCTCTCGTCCGAAGAATTAGCAGATAAGATGCAGCTGCTTGGTGTTAACGGAGAAAGTCATCTTGCTTTTGTGATTGGTGGATCACTTGGGTTGGATAGTGAAGTTTTAGACAGGGCAGATTTTAAACTTAGCTTTTCTAAGATGACATTTCCTCATCAGGTTATGAGGACTATTTTATTGGAGCAGGTGTATAGAGGGTTTAGGATTATGAGTGGTGAACCGTATCATAAGTAACGAAGAGTTTTAATGGAATTGGAAATATGAATAGACGAGTTCAAGTCCCGTCGACTGCATATAGAAGGAAGAGGATCAAGTAGAGATACTTAGTCCTTTTTTGCGTAGGATGGACTTGAAATCTATGATAGGAATTAAATTGATGCACTATAAGAAGTATGATAAAGTAGAATGTAGGAAAAGACTAATTGAAATGAAGGTGAAAGCAGGTGGAATACTCATTCAATTATAAGGAGGATTTAAATGTTTGATTTAAAGTATACATATACCAAAAGAGAATGGATAAGAGCTATTCGAAGATATCTGTTTTTGTCAAAGATGATATCGGTGCCCATGGTATTGACGATTCTATTTTTGCATGTAGTAATGATTGATTTAGTCATACTTAATAAGTTCGTATGGTTAGCAATCATAGTTGGTTCAATTAGCTTTTTTGTCACGGTTGTCTATGTATATCTTTATTTCATTCAGCCAGGATATTCCTATAAAAAAAGTGGACTCGAGCAAAAAGAGATACACTTTGTCTTCTCAGAAGACAAAATATTGAATGAGCATATCCTTGGTTCGTCTAAAGTTTTATGGGAGTATTACCATTCCTATTTAGAGTCCCCGGGGTCCTTCTTCCTTGAGGTAGCAAAGAACCAATACAATATCATCCCCAAAAGAGTGTTAGGAACGAAGGAACAGGTGAATGCATTCCGAGTACTAGTGAAAAAACATCTGATGGAATCATCTGAACTAGAACGCGAGAAAAGAATGAAGCAGAAAGACAAAGATATATAAAGGGGAAAATATAAATGATTAGGATTGAATCGAGTGATTCAATCCTTTTTTTGGCAGGTACATGCTATCTTTGTACCAATATAAACCATCCATTTTTGTGCAAATTGATAGATGAAGTTTATTTAGAGGGCTTTTGACCCTCGAATCATAACATAAAAAACCAAATACAATCATAGAAAATAATTTCTTTGTCGAAAGTTAAAACTATTTCTTGAGAGATTACGAATATAGTTAGGAACAAGCATAATGGAAAGCGGTAGTTGTGTGGCGGAGGTGAATCAGAATTAATGAAGAGAAGTTAATTAGACTTGCAAAAGATAAGGGGAGTAAAACTGCCGCTGGAGAGTTAGTGCAGAGATATTACAAGGATATTTTTGTGTATGTGTATCGGCAGACTCAAAATGAAGAACTTTCTAAGGACTTAACCCAGGAGATATTTATTGCAATGTTAAAGTCAATTGAGGGCTTTGATGCAAAGAGGGCCTCATTTAAAACTTGGTTGTATAAAATAGCGAGTAATAAGATTATAGATAGTTATCGTTCTACCTATTATAAGTATGTTACCGTTGTGGAGGAAATTGAGGAGGGGCGGAGCAGTTCTTTAAGCATGGAAGATTTGGTTGTATTAAAGGAAGAGACAAATGATATTTTGGATATCATCAGTACATTGTCTACTAGTATTCAGCAGATTATTCGACTTAAAATCTTTGGTGAAATGACATTTGCGGAGATTGGTTTGTTGCTTGAACTATCAGAATCTACCGTAAAATCAAAATATTATGCAGCGGTGAAAAAAATAAAGAAAGTAATGGAGGTGTAGCAAAATGGATATTAAGATTCCTCAGATGGATATGAAAAAGTTAGAAACGATTGTAAACACTGGCGTTCGAACTAAAATAAGTTTCTTGGGATACTTGAAACGTTCGTTTCAGGAGTTGGGATGGAAGTATATTTTCCATGACAAAATCGAACTAATGATTATCGGTGTTGTAGGCATTCTTATGTTGTTACTTTCTATGGCTAACGTAAGCATTACAGATATGTCATCTTTGTATCAACTCACCTTTCTTGTTTCCCCTATCTTATATTTAAGTGTTGTTGTATTTTCCTTTTATCACTCAAAAGAAAAAGGAGCATTTGAAATTGAGATGACGTGCAAGTATAACTTGTATCAGTTAGCTGCGCTAAGAATGTTTAGTTTTAGTATTATTGGCATGTTTATTAATACCGCTTGTATTGTGGTGATTGGACTAGTATTCGAGCGAGTGGATCTGATAAGAATGACGGTAATATCCATTACGGGACTATTCTTATTTTCGACAGTGTTTTTATATTCTTTAATGAAGTTTCGGTGGAAATTTCTAAAATATATCGTTATCGTAGCTTGGTTTGGTATTAATTTGACCTTCTACCATTTTGGGAGTGAAGTGTATCTTTCATTTTTAATGAAGATTCCATTGTACATTCATTTTGTGATTACGATGGTATGTGCAATTTTATATGTTCGTAATCTGAATAAATTAGTAAATTATAGACGCAAAAAGGGAGAAATATAAATGTTAGTAGTAAATAATGTGAGTAAAAAGTATGGAGACTTTGTGGCCCTAGAGAATATTGAATTAGAATTTGTGAATGGAGTGTATGCTTTGTTAGCGCCAAATGGTGCAGGAAAGACAACGTTAATTAAGATGATAACGACGCTGTTATTCCCGACAAGTGGGGAAATACTTTATGACGGAACAGATATCGTGACTTTAGATGAGGAGTATAGGGATTTGCTTGGGTATTTACCACAAGAGTTTGGATATTACAAAAATTATAGTCCAAACAAGTTCTTACTTTATCTTGCAGCACTTAAGGGAATGAAAGAAAGGGAGGCTAAGAATCGAATTAAGGAACTGCTAACATTGGTGGCATTAGAGGAAGTAGCAGATAAAAAGATGAAGCAGTTCTCAGGTGGTATGATTCAGAGAGTCGGGATCGCACAAGCATTGTTAAATGATCCGAAAGTTCTAGTCTTAGATGAGCCAACGGCAGGATTAGATCCAAAAGAAAGAGTTCGTTTTCGAAATTTGCTAAGTGATCTTTCAAGAGATCGTATCGTTATAGTATCGACTCATATTGTGTCGGATATTGAGTTTATAGCAAATGAAGTAATAATGATTAAAGATCATAAGGTGCTATATAAAGATAGTATAAGAAACATCTGTAATACGATTCAGGGAAAAGTATTTGAAACAGAAATTGAATTTGAGGAAGCAAGGGAGTTTCGAAAGAATCATATTGCTCTTTCTGAAAAGCAAGAGGATGGTAAAATGCAGATTAGATTCATAAGTGAGGTGGAGAAAAGTCCTACCTGGACACAAGTGACACCGAATTTAGAGGATGTATTTTTATATGAGTATAACGAAAGTACAACGAAGGGGTAGGTATGAATATAAAAAAGTACGAGTTTAAAAAGATTCTATCCTCACCGATATTTCTAATTCTAATCCTTTTATTTATCGGATATAACGCGATGTTAATTCGAGACAAATCACATATTAGGAATAATTTAAATGCATTGAATGAAGTCGTTCATGAGGTGGGATATGTAATAACGGATGACATGATGTTAGAATTTCAACGATTTTATGAAACAAAACGCAACGAAGCATTTGAGCTGTTAGCAAAAAAAGGATACCCTTCCTTTGAGACAATGTGGGAATTTTTTGATTATTATGAATATGAAAGCAGCAATTCAAGATTAACGGGGGAGGAGATAACGTTTTTAGAGAGGGTATCAAGCATAGAAGCTTACTATTTTTTATCAAGTGATTTAGAGTTTGCTTACGAGGAAATTGATATCTCTATCATGGCAGATCTAGATTTAGCCAAAAGTCCTTACAATGAAAAAGTGAATCAGATGATTCGTAAAAATTATGATGAGTTTGCTGTCAGATTTGAAGAGTTAAAAGAACAAGGAGAACATAAAAACTTATTTTTCCATGGGAAGACATATAAGATGCACTCATTTTTATTTAAAGATTTAATCAAAGCGATGCTCTATGAAGGTATGATTTTAATTGTGTTAGCGACTGCCTTTTTGTTTCATTATGAGTTTGAAAGTAAAACGGCATCGGTGACATATACAACAAAGAGAGGGAGAAATCTAATTAAGGATAAGCTTTGTGTAACTCTTTTTGCTACAGTGCTAACGACGACCATTCTATTGGCAGTCACGCTTTTTATTTATTTTTCAGTATTTGATTACTCAGGACTTTGGAATACATCAATCAACAATTATTTTGCACAAGAGTACAAAATGCCATATTTGTCGTGGTGGAAGATGTCAGTTGCAACGTATTTAGCAGCAAGCATCGGAGTTGTTTATCTACTTGAGATTATATTTTGTGGGATTACATTTATATTAAGTACGTTTATAAGAAACACATATTTGGTATTTGGATGTTTTGCGGTTATGGTTGGCGGTGGAATCTTATTACCAACATTGATTTTGGCACGTTGGGATATCGTTGTCGCTTCCGTATATACACCATTTACGTTGATACTTAATACATCCTGGTGGTTTATGTTGAAAAGTGGTTTGATTACGAATAAATATTATGAGATTGTAACTTTAGTTACGTGGTCTGTTTTCGTATGCGCAATCGGAATCGTATGTATCAAGAAATTTAAAAGAGAAAACATGAAATAAGGGTGAGAGAATTGAAGATTATTATAAATGAGATGAAGAAGTTATTTAACTTAAAGATGATATGTTTATTGTTCCTAGGAAGTATCATATTCTATGAATTATTCATATCCTTTGAAATTGATTATTTTCCAAATGGAAGGCCAAATTTAGATGTGTATAATGTCACAGTACAAATGCTCCATGATTATGGTAAAGAGATGGATGAAGTGGAATTTGAACAGTTTAAGAACCAATATGAAGAAAAGATAAGACAAACGGATGATTTTTTGAGCCAGAATGTTGATTTTAATAACGTTTCCATTTACTCGTATGAAGATTATATTCGGGTAGAAGAACAGTCCTTTTTTGAACAAAGAAATGAAGCATTCGAAACGATGAAATGGGATTATCTAAATCGAAAAGAAGGAACATGCTTCTGGGAACTACAGACGATGGAATGGATAATAAGCACTTATGAGGGGAGAGACAACTATTACTTTGAAGGTTTGAATGAACAAAAGTTTAACAAAAGGGTGAATGAAATTATAGAACATAATGCAAATGAATCAATATTACCTTCTACGATTTTTAATAACTACAACGATTTCATTATGTATGTTGGAGTTTGTATCGCCGTAGGTATTATGTTTATGTTAACTCCATTATACCTAAAGGATCGAACCGGAAAGGTTGAGTATTTACAATATTCAAGTAAGCATGGCAGAAGATTGTGTAAAAGTAAGGTGATTGCTGGGCTTATGTCAGCATTTATCATTACGACTGTTGAACTTTTGATTTACTTTATCGTATATCGTGGAAACCAAACAAGTATGTTTATGGAAAGCAATATTAATTCTGCATTGAATCATAGTTTCTGGTTTGACCTAACATTCTTTCAATATATCGTCTGTACAGTCATATCTATCTATATGATAAGTATTTTTGTGGCATTAATTAGTATGTTTGTATCGCGCAAAGTAAATAGTTACGTCACAGGGATTGGAGCTTTGGTACCTACGGTATTTATCGTATGCGGGTTAACAGCAGGAGTCTTGTTGAATTTTATTTTCTCCATCTATTGGCCAAAGTATTTGGTCTTTGGAATCTATGTGGTATTCCTAGTAATTACAGTACCGTGTATGGTATGGATGTTGAGAAAAGAAAGAGTTATTGATATAAAAGGGTAGTAAGTAAATCCTACGAAATCATGCCGTTGCTGACGGATAGATTTCGTAGGAAGTGGATGGTTATACTTTTGGGAATATACAGGAGGAAGAGAACCTTCAGGGAAGTTATCCAAAGAAGTAAAAAGGATTAATCTAAGTACTTTAAATATATAGAATATTGATAAGTAATAAGTACATGCATGAGAGCAAGATTGACGATAACGAAGAAGAATTCGTAGGAGATAGCTTAAGCTTTAATGCAAAGCAGTCGGAGTAATTAAAATATCATTATTTTGGTATGCCATCTCGACAGTATAATCAAAAGGCACAGACACAATGAAACCTATGCATTTCTTTTGCAACTATATTGTAAAAGATTTTAAATAACTTTATCTTGCCTTTAGTAATAAAATAAATATTAGAGTAAAGTATTGATAATTTTATGTTTTTACATTATTATGGAGTACTAACTATCAAAAATTATTGTAAGGTACGATGAAGATGAAAAAAATTTATATAGTGTTTATTGCGTCAAATTTCAAATCAGGAAAATTAATTCGGTTTTTCACGAGAGGAAGATATAATCATATAGCATTTTCACATGAACCATATATATCTGAGGTTTATTCATTTGCTAGATATAATTATTACGAATCCCTTCTTGGAGGGTTTGGTCCAGAGTATTCGAATCGTTACTTATGCCAGGGAAAAGATATCGCAATAAAGATATGCCAGTACGATGTAGCTGAGGAACATTATGAGAGGATCAAGGAAAAGCTTGATTACTATGGAAAAACTAAGACAAGGTATAATATTTTGTCTGTTTTAACTTACCCATTGAAGAAACAGGTGGAGCTTCCGGATACCCATACGTGTATCAGCTTTATGTTAGAGTTACTAGAGTTAAACAATAACATCACCATAAATAAATTAGAAACGATGCTATCAAAGAGTGTTATATATGAAGGAAATTTAAGTAATCGATTATCATACGTAGCAGCTCTAGATGAAGATGAATTTTTTGTTCGGAAAAAGCGGCTTGACGTATGGAGAAAAAACTGTTTGTATTATTATTGGTTATTTGCTACATTGGTTAGATTACATATTTAGTGATGTTCTACCGCTATTACCTTATCACAAATTCAGTGAAAGTTAATAAGAAAAGCAATTTGGTAATATGTCAATAACTAATTTGAAATGATTTTAGATAGAAGGGGAACTTTAATAGACCTACGGTCTGAGTTCAACAGAATAAATAGGAAGTAAAATCAGTACAACTCTCCTTTAAACACGATACGGTGAACCGTATCATAAGTAACGGAGAGTTTTACTGCTTTTGGAAAAAGAGACGGTGGTTTCGAATCCCACCGTCTCCGCTTAGTATCATTAGTCTCAACCTTTAGGGGTTGGGGCTTTTTTTGGCTCTTTGTCAAGTCTTGGGGTGGGATTCACGGAATCCCGCTCCATTACTTCATTTAGAGCTATTTTAATGTTTTGGTTTATAATTCATGTTTTTGGGCGTGCCAAATAAGCCTCTTGCCTAGTCGTCCATTTTCTAATTAAATAGTGCAGTGTATAATTCTTGTTCGGAATCTATTGAAGTTACGCATTCCAAAAGATAATCTTTTTAGTACCTTGATTTTGTTATTGTAGCCTTCGGTAGGGCCATTTGTATATTTGTATTTAAAGGCATTTAATATACCTTTTGACCAGTTTCTATAGGTTTTGGCACAGTTCTCAAATTCAGGTATTCCTGATTTTTCAGCTGTTTTAACCCAATCCCAGAAAGCTGTTCGTTGATAAGAATACTTTTCGCTTTGGCAAATACCATAGAACCATTCTTTAAGATTGTGAGCTACTCTCAAGTCATCATTGTAAAGCAACATAAGGTCGCATGCTTTCTTGTTTTCATCCTTAAGCTTGGCGTAGCGAGTTAGTATTAGCTTTCGGCTACGTTTGTAGTATTTTCTGAGGTTTGCAGACATTGTTTTCTGGAGTCTTTTCCTCACATTTTCAATTGCCCATGTAACATACCGGATGAAATGGTATTTGTCGATAATGATTGTGGCATTAGGGAAATAAGCTTTTGCTAAGTCCACGTAAGGCTGCCACATGTCACAGACGAAGAACTTCACACGGTGACGCTCTGCTCGGCTTGTTTCTTTAAAATAGGCACTTAAATGGCTCTGCGTTCTGTCCGGTAGTATATCTAGAATGCTACGTTTCTTGGCATCCAAAAGAATACATTGGTATTTCCCCGCATCCGTATCTCCCTTGAACTCATCAATTGAGATACACTCTGGAAGAGAGGGAGCGGAATAGTTAACGGTGTCTAAAAGCCGGGTAACAGTATTTACTGATACATTCGTTATTTCAGCAACGGACTTGATATTTATAAGATTTCTGAGTAGGTCTATAATCTTGTAAGATAATCGTAAAGTACGCTGTTGATAAGAGGGAAGGAAATGATATTTTTCCGTAAATCTTTTACCACACTGGCAGACATAGCGTCTTTTCTTAAGGACCAAATATGTATGTTTCATTTGAAATGGCAGATCCTTAATTTCTTGATTACGGTAATCATGAATGCGTTTGGTTTGATTACCGCAGCAAGGACAAGTATGTAAAGAAGGAGCTGTTTCAATGAATATCTTTACATAGTGATCAGCATGCACAACTTTTTTGATATAAACATCTTTTAAATCTAAAAGATTTCTGGTACAATTAGAGTGCATTTATATGGAACCTCCTTTGGAAGTGTTTGTTTGGACGACGGGCATTTTCGGGGAGGCTTCTTTTATTTTATTACATAAAAAGAAGGTTGGGAATATGTTAAATGATACACACCCCAACCTTTATTATAGAACCCTTTTTTTGTTGAGTCGATAGTCGCTAAGTGGCAGGAGAGTCAAGGAAGTATTGGGAAGTGCGATTCTAATGTGGAATGACCTGGAATTGGAAATTAAAGGATGGCGTAGGCAAAGAGGGAGAAATGGTGATAGGAAGTTGGACACCCGATGGACACCTAAGTGACTAAATAAGAAGTTTAGATTAGAAAGAGAAAGTTGATTGCTGGAAAAATATAGTGTATTATAGGAGTGTAAATAAATTTTTAATCTATAACTAATCATAAAAATAGATAATACTAATTATAGCAATAATGGGAAGTTGATTTCATACTTCGGAATTAGTGAGAAGATAAATGCAATACATCAAATAGATTTTTTGAAAAAGGTGGTGCTAAGAATGAATCCAAATACTGATAAATTATACTTATATTTATGCAAAAATATAGAATTATTACAATTACCAATTATTGTAGAAGATGGTTGCGATGTTTTTCCAATACTTTTCAGTAAAATTGAACAATATATACAATTATTATGTGGTAATGATTGTCTTAGAAAGTATGTACATAATGCTGAAATAATTGTCCAAAGACTAAAAGAAGCTATAGAATCATATTTAAAGGGCAATATTAATATTGCTAATGATATTATTATGTTAATACTAGAAGATACAAAAAAAATGGGTGGCAAGTTAATAATTTCTACCATAGATGAATGTTTATCTGAAGATGAAATGGACCAACTATATAAAGCAAGAACAGGGAGTTTTCAACCATTCAGCGAAGATGAAATGCTTCATATTCCATTTAATAAAAGAGGTTTAGTCCAGAACCAAAGATACAGTATTAATGGAATGCCTTGCTTATATTTGGGCACATCAACCTATGTTTGTTGGGAAGAGTTAAGTCGTCCAGATTTCAATTCATTTTGGGTAAGCAGGTATGAGGTAAAAGACACCAGATTAAAAATTCTAAACTTATCATATACATTACAAGATATCATGAATTATAAAAATCATAATTCAAACGATTATGAATTAGAAAGAACTTTAATTGAATACTTTTTGTATTGGATAATACAGTGTGCATGTTCAATTTTTGTAAAAAATAAAAATAGAGTATTTAAAGAAGAACATATCATTCCTCAGTTAATAATGCAAAATATTCGAAGGACAGATATTGATGGGATTATGTATTTCTCTACTCGTGGTAAGTATACAGCTGGATATCGTGCTTGGATTATGAAAAATTTTGCTTTTCCTGCAGATGATTACGAGATACTCACAGATAATGTGTTTGATAATGAAAAATATAAAGAAAATAAATTATCTAGAAAACTAAAAGAAGCCTTTTCGTTGACTGCTCCATTAAATATGGGGTTAATAAGAGTAAGATCAGGGAATGAATTTTGTATAAGTGAAGAAACAAAATGTATAAATGAAGCGCTTAAGTACATTGAAATTGCTAAACCTTCGATAAATTCAGATCGGATTAGTAGCCTTATAGCTTTGTCAGAGAAAAATTATATGCGTTACGAATATACAAAATTCTATGAAATGGAATTAGAATTAAGGTATATGATTGCTAATAGGATTACATAACTCTGTATTCTAAACAACAAGTGAAGAGATAGAGAGGATTTTGTTCAAATTCAATTTGATGAATGCAAAGTTTTTATAGTGAACTTAAATGAGCATAGCTGACTTCCCATTATGTTTATAAGGACGAACTTAACCATAATGGAATATGTAAAGCATACTGTAACTTATTCGATGAGTTAAATCTTTGAAAATTAGATGGGGGATACATATGGGAGATTATAATTATTTCAAATTATCTTTACTCGCAGAAGATGGTGACTTGGGTGCTATGATTGATTTAGCTAGGTATGCTTTATCTATTAAAAAATATGATTTAGCATTCGAATGTATTAGTAAGGCTGTAATGTTATCAGACTATATAGATTCGTCTAGAACAATTGAGGCGTATGAGGAGTATGCTTCTTTACATATTAATGGTCGTGGATGTGAAAAGAGTGCTTTTATGGCTGCTTTTTGTTATTACTCAATTTATATTTTAGGTGAAAAAACGTATCATGATAAGTTAACATCTTTTGTATCTATTTACAAAGCAGAACTGATTAATGAAGTTCAATATAAACTGGTTATTGCCCAAATTGAGATTAATAGTATAGGCGCACATATCCTTCCTAGAAAAGATTATAATTTTTTTATATATCTACTGAAAGAATTATCATTTTCATCTATTGAAATCACACAGTTCACACAAGGAGTTGAAATTTTGGATGTTGATATTGAAAAAATTTCAGATGTCGGTAATACTTTTGAAGTAATTTATTTTAAGAAACAGGCAATGAACTATATAAATAAGTGCTTTACTGATCTGAAAGAAAAACAAGAAGCTTTAAAACAAGAATTTAATAAAAGTAATGAAGAGGAAAATCAAATGAATATTATAAAATCATTTGAAGATCGAGCAAAGAATTTAAAAAACAATCTTTCAAGCTCGTATTCAACATTGGGGGATACAGCTCAAGTAATTGAAGAAAATTATTATGCAGCGTACAATTATTACAACGGAATATGCTTTGGATCAAAAGACTCTTATGACAAACTAAATGGGATTATCGATAAAAAAGATGTATATACGGGACTTAATCAAAGAATTCAAGAACTATTTAGTTTTATTTCTGGTAATAAAGATATTAAGTTTGAAACAAATGAATTTGATTTTATTCTTTTTTTAATGAAATATTATGATTTTCAAGAAAAAGATATAAAGGCTGTTGATAGTACATTATAGCTAGATTTAAAGTAAAATAATTTATTTCACAATTGAGAAGTTAAACCAACTTCCCATTATATTTAATCTGAGAATGTATGTTCATATAATAAAAGTCGCAGCTTTTGTTAATATACTATGACACCTTTAGGACACTTGAGACTATAATTTAGTAGTATTAGAATCTTTACATGATGCACTTTTCGACTCCTTCGTCGCTAAGAACAACACTTAGACCTAGTAATTATCCCAATTAAACAAATGTTCGAATCCCACCGCCTCCGTTTGGGAAGATTAGTCCCAACCTGAAAGGGTTGGGATTTTTTATGCGAGAAGAGAGTTAACATACCTTAAATTGTTGGATATGTTAGCTCTTTCTTTGAAATTGTTACTAAATAGAACCGTGGATTTTAATAGGATTAGGTGCGGTTGTTATACTAAAAAGATAAATTCAAAATAAATTTCGCTTATGTTTATTGAGTTGATTTTCATGAGTTTGAGACTTGATATCGGATATTAGAATATAGAAAGGTAAATTTACATATTACACCAAAATATTAATGCCATTGATAATAGCAAACAGCCATGGTAAAATACACCATAATATGACATTGAATAAGTTTTATGAGGTGGGTATGATTGAATTTCAAGTTGATGAGTGGAGAAACCCTGTAAAAGACTACCTAAATTTAAGTATAGATAATTGTTATACATTGTATTATGATGAGTGTAATAATTGTCGAAAGTTTTGTATTAAGGAGCAGTCTTATAATGTACCTGCTGAAGAAGATTTTGTTTTAGCAGGAGTGGGGTATGTGAGTAATCAGAAACCTGATTATGATTTTGGACGGTTGTGGTCAGATTTAAGACTCCAGAAAAATGTTAAAGAAATTAAGTTTACAAAGCAATTTCCTAAAGGCAATTTTTTAGAGTGTATGTCAAGTAGAAGAACTGAAGCATTTTTAGAATGGTTGGATGGTAGTGGTTTGTCTATTCACTGCTCGCATGTTAATAATCTATTTTATTCAACTGTTGATATTGTTGATTCAATAGCTGATATGGACGATATTACTACATTTGGTTATGATATTTACCCATTGAAAAATGTCGTATATAAACTATTTCTATCAAACAGAACATATTTTTGATGAAGAGACGGAGATTTATAAAGTCCTTAGTACATATGATATAAAGGATGACAATAAAAAACTAAGCAATTATAAATTTGTAAAATCAGAAAGTGAATCGTTAGTTCAAGTGTCGGATGTTGTCTCTGGATTGTTTGGTAAGTTCTTCATTTATGTAAATACAAATGAACATATGGTTTTTTTCATATTAAATCTTCACTTTCTGATTTACAAAGAAAAAATATAAAATTATTTTATAAGATACTTATGGATTCTCAAAATAAGAATCCTGCATTTATGCATTCAATAGCGAGTTACACTGAATTACGTAAAATCAGTGATTTCTTTGAAATATTTGGGTAGATTGAGAGGAGAAAGAAGTTATGAAGTATATATTAATGGATACAAATATATATTTAGATATACTTATCGATAGAAAAAATCAGGTATCAAGTAAATTGGTTGAGACATTTGAGAAATTACTGGATTATGATGAGATAAAACTCATTGTACCATCTATAGTAAAGTTTGAAACTTATAAGCATATATATGAAGAATTTGATAAAGTTAGTAAAAATTTAAAGAAAACCATAAAAAATATAGAACAGTTATATGGGATAAATGCCTATAAAGTTAATAGTCTTGACATCAAAGATTATAAGAAGAAATCTAAAAAAGAATTACAAGATGCAGCAGATATGTTTGAGGCAAACAAGGAAACTTATCTAGAAGATTTGAAAAGATTAATTGAGAAGGTCTTTAACCACAGAAACACTATTATAATAAATGAAGATGATAACTTAATAAAATCTTGCTTCCTTAGACGAATGTATAAAAAGGCACCTTTTCACATAGAGGGAAAAGATTCAATTGCTGATGGGATGATTACGGAAACATTAATAAATATTACTTATTACATCACAGTTGATGATGACAGTGAGGTATATTTTGTTACTGGCAATTATACTGACTTTGCGGACAAGGATAATAAAGACATCTTACATCCGCATATTGATCAAGACCTTGTGAGTAATGGATTAGATAAAAAAGTATCTTATATTAGGACATTTCAGCAGCTTATTGGAAAATCGTTAGTTCAAGAAGTCACTAATGCTAATTTAAAAGAAGAATTTGAACGTGAGTTGGAGGAAGAAGAGGAGCAACTACGAGAACAGCAAGAGATGGAATATAGTGATTTATACCGTGAGAGTTTTGGATTAAGCTCTTTAAGTAGCTTTGAATCTAACTTAGAGGATACTTTTATAGACAGTGATTTTTATGAAAAGGTTTGTTCAGTATTTAGAGATATTAATGGTACTTACTCAGCATTTGAAGATTTTGCGTCGTTTTACGAGTATGATCTAATTGATTATTTTAATACATTGAGTTTAGCAGACATAGAAAGTGTTATACAAAAAATGAACGAATTTTTTGACAACATCGGTGAGGCTACTGTAGTTCCGTCATTTGAGGGGATATGCAATATTAAAGATTGGATTCTTGCTAAAGTTGAAGAGTTAGATTATTGTAAATATGATATTAGATTACCTGATGTATTAGAATTTGGAGATGAAATTGCAATATTTGATGTTCATAAGCAAAAATCTTATCTCATTATAGATGAATTGCAGCTATCACCTGATGATGGAGGGCAAGATGATATTGACATTCGTATTAAGGATGAGAGTGGAGATATACTAGCAAGAGGATACATACAAGTAACATATGGAAACATGGAATTAGATGAGGATGGAGGTCTTGGTGATGGATGCTCTGAAGGAGTAGATTATAATGCATTAGAAATTGAAGAGCAAATTGAGCAAATTGCCTTGGAACTAGAAGCAGAAAGGATCAAGAATGAAGAATTAATAGATGATTTAAGAAATCGATTTGGTTTATAAGCCACGATAGAACTTTTTTTGAGATTAAAGAAAAACAATAATATCGATATTTATAGTGTAAGATTTGATCAGTTATTATCCTAAAAATTTGGTGAATCATCGAAGAATATGATATATCAATTTGACAAAATACATAGTGAGACAAGGAAGAATAATTCAATTAATGACAAAGGTTAAAAGGAGAGATTAATGTTCACAGATAATGAAGATTTATTTTTTGCACCAATAATTGATATAGAAATACATTATTTACAACAATATACTAGTGTTTTTGATTTGGGAAACACTATAGTTGATTTACAAGCTCTGGTTAGCGGAATCACAAGAATATGTGAAGATGATTGTGGGTTGTTTCTTGAAGAGAATCCTTACTATAAAATAGATAAGCCTATACCAAGACAAGAGAAAATAAAAGAAATTATCTTAGATGAGGTACCAGAGAACAATATTGTAGATATTGATAAATTAAGTAAAAGAATTGAGGCTCAATTTGCTCCTGAGAAAGTGGCTTATCAAGGAGTAAGGGCATATCCTACTATTTCAAGAAAGTTTTCTAGAAGATATAAGAATTTAATAAGATTAAATACTTTTAGTCAAGGGAGTCTTATTTTAGACATAGCAACATCAGTAATATCTGGACTTATTTTAAAGTTTATAGAGAGACTATTTGTCGATGATAGTTCAATTCAGGTAACTATAAATAATAATATTATTATTATAAATGATAACGATAGTAATAAAAAGATAGTTCGAGTAAAAGAGTACAATAGTCAAGAAGTGTTAGCTCAATCAAGAGGTATGACATTAGACCAATATTATGATGCTATACTTTCATCAGTAGAAGTTAATAATCAGGATATCGAGACATCAGTTGTGAGTTTGTTGCAAAAACTATCTAATGATAAAATATTATCAACACAAGTTATTTATGATAAGAAAGGAATAAAGACACTCACCAATGATATAGAGCGTATGCGAGGTAATCTGTTAGATGTAAGTATTTAAGTTATTACCCTATTTGAAAAAGTAATATTGAAAAGCAAAATAAATCAATAAACTTATACATGTAAAAAAAAGTAAAACTCTCCTTTCAACACGATACGGTGAACCGTACCATAAGTAAAGGAGAGTCTTACTATTTTAGGAAGAGAGATGGTGTGTTCGAATCCCACCGTCTCCGCAGATTATCTTATAATGTGAAAACATTGTGGGGTAGTCTTTTTTTGTTGGTGGGAATGCATTTGGTAGTTGGTGATTTGTGCGCAACACGTTGAGGACACTTGTAATGAATGTTGTTATATGACTTAAGAGTTCTTGCATTAAATACATTAAATAGCATTGTATAGAATATTTAAATAATACTAGAAAAATTTAACATACATATAGTTGAAAAGAGTGTGAAAATGATATAACATGGTATATAATGGAACAATCAAAAGATATATGGTACAGTGTATTATAGCAATAATGAGAAGTGAAAAGAGTAAATAGTAGTTTGAATTTTATTTCAAAATACTTAGTTTTTTTTCAATTGGGTTGAGATATGGATTTTGAAAAAAGAATAGAATCGAATATTTTAAAGTATTAGATTGCTGTATAAGGCGTTAATAAAGACTATAGGGCTTATTCGATTTAAATTACATTATATGAGTTAAGAATCAGGGAGATAGTTATGAACTTAAAAGACATTATTTCATTTAATGCACCATACAATCAACAGAATGTTGATAGCTTAATTGAAGGAATTAAATCCCAAAGAATTATACCGTATATAGGAGCTGGTATGTCGATATTGTTTGAAGGGGTTTATCCCTCATGGAGTGGCTTTCTTAATAGTACGTTTGAGCAATATATCAAGATTGATGAGAAAGCAAAATATGATTCTTTTAGCCTTGAAGAAAAAGCAGATTTTTTATATTGTAAAATGGGAAAAATTACATTTGGGGACCACTTAATAAAAACTTTTGGAGAAGAACATTTACTTAGAAATGCAATCGATTTTGTTGATAAACCGGTATATCTGTTACCAATAATATTTGAAAATGGATTGTTAATAACAACTAATTATGATAAGGTAATTGAAAAAATATTCACATTGCATGAAAAAGTTATAACAGTGGCGCACCCTAAACATTATGAATCCCTTAATCGTGCGCTTAGAGAAAGTAAATTATTATTGTATAAAATTCATGGAGATATTGCTGAACCTGACACATCAATTATTTTAACAAAAGAACAATATGAAACTAAATATACAGATCCAAATTTAATTCAAGCATTAAGCCAGGCGTTTATGAGTAAGGAGATGTTATTTTTAGGTTGTAGCATAACTAAAGATAGACCAATTGAATTGTTGTGCCAAATTTCGCAATCGGGTATGAAAAATTATGCTATTATCTCTTGTGAGGGTAATGCTGTAGATGAGAGAAGATTACAATTGGAAAATGAATATTTTACACAAGCTATTATATATCCGGAAGGAAGACACGAGTGCCTTAAGGTGTTACTTGATTATATTGCGGAAACTATCAATCCACAATTATATCAAAGAACAATGGGGAGATATTTACATGAGAATCCTTCGCAAACGGGTAAAACTTGGATTCGCTCAGATACAAGAAAAGGTGTTTCTTCAAATGAGCTAATCAAGTGCGGAGACGTAGTAACTCAATTAGATGGTAATGTAGTCCGTGCCGAAGTTGATATGCCAGACGGCAAATCCATATATGCTGAATTCAATATTGATAGAAACGAGGTAAGTAATGTTGTCATTGACGGATATCCACAGGCATACTCTCTTGATATTCCAAAAAACATTATCGTAAATAAGCAAGAGGGTATGATAATTATTCAAGGTATTGAGTATCGTGCCGAAAAGTACATCCTCAAGTTTGGCGGTTATTTGAATTCCATCTATGATAAGGTTAGTGGCGAACTGCAAGACATCAGTGCAAAAGCACCTGTCGGAATGACCATAACTGTTGATGAAACAAACAAATTATTAAGAATAGTTGCTAAGAGTGCAGTTGCCGTTAATGTACCTAAGGGTAGAGAATAATCATTAGTAGTTGAATTATGTCTAATGTTTAAGATGGACGAGCTGAATAGCAATGGAAGTTAGGAAAGTGATAAATATTTTGACTGCAAATCGAACATAAAGAATTTTATTATATTAAAGAGTTTTCGCTGCTTGGGAAAATATAAGTAGAGACAATTCCAATTTGTGAGGAATTCTAAAACTTCCCATTATGTTTATTTTGTTCAAATCAGAAACATCATTATTCTATTGAAAAAGGGTGATATATTTGTACAGTGACAACTGGTTAAGCTTGGGTTATATTTATGGCGAATGACTTAAAGTTTCAAAGATAGTAGACTATAAAATTTGGACAGATAATTGTAATCAAGTTGTTGGGGTTACAGTAGATTTTGAATTGGCAAATGATTTTCATTATAATTTATCAATTGATGAATGGATGGAATTTCTAGATAAAGTTTTGGGAAACACAAACTTAGAAAAAACACAAAAGTTATTCGAAAAATTCTTATGTGAAAATAATGGGATTTTTAAATTTGAAGACACATTGAATTTATACGGGATTAAGTTTGAAAAGATTGCATTTTATTAAGATCTTTTTATTGAAGACGTATTTCCTATTACGCTTGTTAGCAGAAGGTATGCGCGATACCCCAAATTATGAAACCTATGCATTACTTTTGCAACTATATTGTAAAAGATTTTAGATAATTTTATCTTGCCTTTAGAAATAAAATAAATATTAGAGTAAAGTATTGATAATTTTATGTTTTTACATTATTATGGAGTTCTAACTATTGAAAATTATTGTAAGGTACGATGAAGATGAAAAAAATTTATATAGTGTTTATTGCGTCAAATTTCAAATCAGGAAAATTAATTCGGTTTTTCACGAGAGGAAGATATAATCATATCGCATTTTCACATGAACCATATATATCTGAGGTTTATTCATTTGCTAGATATAATTATTACGAATCCCTTCTTGGAGGGTTTGGTCCAGAGTATTCGAATCGTTACTTATGCCAGGGAAAAGATATCGCAATAAAGATATGTCAGTATGATGTAGCTGAGGAACATTATGAGAGAATCAAGGAAAAGCTTGATTACTATGGAAAAACTAAGACAAGGTATAATATTTTGTCTGTTTTAACTTACCCATTGAAGAAACAGGTGGAGCTTCCGGATACCCATACGTGTATTAGCTTTATGTTAGAGTTACTAGAGTTAAACAATAATATCACCATTAATAAATTAGAAACGATGCTATCTAAGAGTGTTATATATGAAGGGAATTTAAGTAATCGATTATCATACGTAGCAGCTCTAGATGAAGATGAATTTTTTGTTCGGAAAAAGCGGCTTGACGTATGGAGAAAAAACTGTTTGTATTATTATTGGTTATTTGCTACATTGGTTAGATTACATATTTAGTGATGTTCTACCGCTATTACCTTATCACAATTTCTGTGATAGTGTAAGTTAAATAGGAAAGCAATTTGGTAATATGTCAATAACTAATTTGAAATGATTTTAGATAGAAGGGGAACTTTAATAGACCTACGGTCTGATTCAACAGAATAAATAGGGAAGTAAAATCAGTACAACTCTCCTATAAACACGATACGGTGAATCGTACCATAAATGTCGGAGAGTTTTATAGAGCTACGAAATTGTATAAGAAGAGAATTGTATTTTAATAGAGATAAAGTTATATCTATTTGATGAATCTAGATGTATTGGGATTGGAATTTATGGTGTGATTATTATTAGAATAGTTTATTATGCGATACGAGTTGAATGTAGACAATATATCTGGAGTTCTATTAGATATATTGTCTATTTTTACGTTGGTTGCATTAAGAATGTACCAAATTTAGTTAACGATTAACGGTTGTCCTTTATTTTGATTACTTTTTACGAAACTGAGAAGGTGTAACGCCAAACTTTTCTTTAAATAATCTAGTAAAATAAGCCGGGGTATAATATCCAAGTTCAGCAGCTATGTTTGAAATACTTTTTTCAGGTTCATTATTCAGAAGTTCAGCTGCAGTTTCTAATTTAATGTTTATAACATAGGCTGAAAAATTCTGGTTGGTCACACTTTTGAACAAGCGGCTTAAATGTCCGGTACTGACATGAAAAACTTGAGCAACTAAAGAGAGGGAAATTTCTTCTTTCTGATGAGTTTTAATGTACTCAAGTATCTGTTGGATAAAATAAGAATCCGCATTAAGAACTTCTTCATTAAGAAATTCATGGCACATCTGAACGACCAGACAGATACACTCAATAGAGTGTGCAAAGTTTATTGCATGATTAAAATCATTTAATATTTGATCTTTTTTATGTGGATCATCAAATAACCCCAACTCTTTCCCTATATTAAATGCAATTCTGTAAGTCTGAATTAAAAAATTGTTCGCTTCCTGATAGGAACACTCCCCTGATTCTATGATTTGTTGATAACTTTCCATAAGAAATGAAAATTCATCCGGAGTACCATTTCTCACCATTCGTTCGATTTGCTGGTAATCTTGCAGTGAAAAAGAATAGGAAGTATTATCAAGTTTGTGGATCAGTTCATCTGTAAATATATTCCCATAGCCGAAAAGAAAAAAATATTTCATGTATTCGGAAATTCGAGAATACACCTTGGATATTTCTGAAAGATAGAGAACAGGAGCGGAGAACGCCAGATTTATTTTTATATGAAAAATGTCAAATAAATGGTCTGGAAGAAGCTCTAGTTGTTCTGTAAGTGATAAATAATTATCAGGATTCAGATTTAGCAAAATAGCAATTCGATTATCAGGCTGGGCCTCTGCGGTCTGAATGATAGGTTCGCTAAGGAAATCTTTCAGTAGGGAATCGGACTTTGTAATCAAATATTCCCGTTGTTCAAGAGAAAGTTTGTAGAATACATGTTTATCAAATTCGATTAAAAGCAGACAATAATTACTTTGGGTAATATGAATTCCACTAAGCTCTAACTTGTGTAAAAGTTGGCTATCGGAAAGTTCTTTTTTATTGAGAATATCCATAAAAAGTTTGTAGAGTATGACTTGGCTATTTTTATGGAGCATTTTCTGTATATCATCTACCTGATTCTCCAAAAAAGAAAAGGTTCCTTCAATTATAGAAAGATCATCTTTGCTTTCAATAGATGAATAATTTTTTGCCAGACGATTTCGAAGATTTACAATCGGTTGATAGGCTTTACTTGAAATTCTTTGAACGATAACTAGTGAAAGAAGGATGCAAATTAGTGTAATCATAAGAGTAAGCTGATGCTGTGCTCTAACCTCTGCATTGAGTATATTTATTGGGACACAGGAGATATAATGCCATCCGGAATCCTCAGAAACAATTTCATCCAAACGGTAACGAATACCGTTATAAGTTAAAAATGCAGAAATTTCGGTGGAGTCCGACACACTTTTTAGATATTCATAGGAAATAGAGGATGGGCTTTTTTCCAAGAGAAGCTTTTTTTCAGAGTCTAAAATAAAAAAAGAATCATCTTTGGAGGTAGTGGACATATTTAATTGTTCCCAAAGGCTATTAGTATCCAAAGTAATTGCAATAAATCCACTTCCGTTTGTAAAATTGGTATATAAGGGAACGGAACGTAGCATAACTATTTTCTTTACAGGAAAAGAATTGGGACCAGAAGTGTAGTAAAGAATCCCTTTCTCATGCCCGGAAATGGTGGATAGGTAATTCTTAAGTGATTGATCACTATTCAATGGTCTTTTGGAAGCATTATAAACAAGACCTTCAAAACTATCTAGATAAAGGTCTGATGCATACTGATATAAAGAAACCTGAATTACTGAGGAGTTTTGAGCACAGATATTAGTTATACTCTGGTGTAAATTTAGAAATTCAGAAGGTTTTAGTCTATCTCCATATGTAATAAAACGGTCCATTTTTGAAGTCTTAAAACCGTCCAAAAAAGAACTATTTAAAATGGAAGTGAAATTACCATAAAGATATTGATCACTTAGCTGAGAAGCCCTCTTTAGAAACTGTTGGTTGGATTCAATAATCTTTTTATTATATTCGTTTTCTATTCGGTACCAATTTATTCCTGACATTAGGCAGACTATAGTAATGCTGAAGATAGAAAATGGAAGAAGAATGCGATAGTAAAAATTATGTTTCTTGAATGATAAAAGAATTTTTTCTTTCATGGATATAGATATCATAATTATGCTCCTAAGTAGATTAGTATAGACAGAAATTATAACACATTTTTCTATATAATGAACTTAGAATCAAATTTTTTATGTTTGAATCATATATTTCATAGGTATAAAAAACAGAAAAAACAGTAAAAATGGAGAAAATCAAAAATATTACTACTCAATCATTATTTTTTATATTGGCGAATCCGGTTGTCAGGATGATAATGGCAGAGCAGACGAGAAAGGAGGAGCCAGAGATGTCGAAAGTGAAGTCGATGGAAAAAATGGAGAGAAAAAAGAGAAAAAAGAAGGATATTAGTATCTTGCAGCAATATTATAAATGCAGATATTTATTCTTTCTATTAATACCGACTATAGTTTATTTTGTTATATTCCATTATGTTCCAATGTATGGTGTCATCATCGCCTTTAAGGAGTTCTATCCATTAAAGGGGATTATGGGAAGTGAATGGATCGGGTTGGCTAATTTTAAAAAGTTGTTTACCGGGGTTTATTTTCTACCGGTGCTTAGAAATACGCTGATTATCAGTTTTGCCAAGTTGATAGTAGGATTTCCGATGCCTATCATTCTAAGTATCTTATTAAATGAAGTACGATGTAAATGGTTTAAAAAAGGAGTACAAACGATTGCCTATTTACCACATTTTATCGGTTGGGTTCTACTAGCCGGAATTGTGCAACAGGTGTTGTCACCCTCTACTGGAATGGTAAATTATCTGATTCAGCAATTTGGTGGGGAACCTATATTTTTTATGGGAAGTAAAGCGTGGTTTCGCCCAATTGTTGTATTATCTAGTATTTGGAGAAATTGTGGATGGCAGAGTGTAATTTTTATGGCGGCAATTATGGGGATTGATTCACAGCTTTACGAAGCGGCTGATTTGGATGGAGCAGGGCGGCTTCAGAAGATAATGCATGTGACACTTCCATGTATTATACCTACGATTATTATTATGTTTATTTTTGCTATAGGAGGGGTTATGAATGATGATTTTGATCAGATTTATAACATGCTAAATGCAAGAGTAATGTCAGTGGGAGATGTAATAGGAACCTATACTTACAGGGTAGGTCTACAGCAGATGGATTATGGATATGCAACTGCGGTAGGACTCTTTAAAAATGTGATAGCTTTGATTTTGATTACGACAAGTAACTTCTTTTCCAGAAAATTGAGCGGAAGTTCATTATGGTAAGGAGGAAAATCAGATGACTAAAAAATATAATAAATATCGTACACGGATAAATAATAAAATATTTGATATTGTAGTTTATGCAATATTATTGGGGGTTGCTATTATTACAATAGTTCCGTTTTTACAGGTTGCTACAATTTCGCTAAGTCCTGCTCATGTAGCATCTTCTTACGGGCTACATTTATTTCCGAAAGAAATTGACCTAAACGGATATAAAAGTATTTTGAGATATAAAACAATCTGGACATCTTATGGCAATACAATCATGAGAACAGTGCTTGGAACAGGAATCAGTATGATTTTATATGTTACGGGCGCATATCCGTTGGCTAAAAAATATCTTCCCCATAGAAAGTTTTGGACTTTATTTGTTATTTTCACTATGTATTTTTCTGGCGGTATGATACCTATGTATCTTTTGATAAATAATTGGTTGAAAATTTCAAATACCATATGGGCATTGGTACTTCCAGGTGCCATGAGTGCGTACAATCTTATCATCGTCAGGAACTTTTTTGAATCCATTCCAGATTCGCTGGAGGAATCAGCTAGAATTGACGGTGCTAATGATATCACCATACTATTTAAGATTATTATTCCACTTTCTAAGCCATGTCTTGCAACCGTGTCACTATGGTGCATCGTGGCACATTGGAATTCATGGTTCGACTGTATGTTGTATATGAAAGAAGAATCTAAGTATGTTTTACAATATACGCTACAGAGAATCTTAATTGATGGTCAGGTTCAAGATATAAATCTTGTAGATGTAGTTGTTAATACGGATAGCATGAAAATGGCGGCACTGATGGTGTCAATTATTCCTATTATTATAGTCTATCCTTTCATTCAGAAATATTTTACAAGTGGGGTTATGATAGGTGCAGTGAAAGGTTAAATAGTATGGAAGACAATGTATGATACAGGTGAAAATCTGTAGAATAAATTAACTTAAGGAGGATTATATGAGAAAAAATTGGATGAAAATAGCAGCGATGGGAATGAGTATCGTGCTAGCAGCAGGAGCTTTGACAGGTTGCTCTAGAGGAAATAGCAACAAAGAAGATTCCAAGGTAGAAGAACAAGGAGTAGATAAGGGTGGACAAGATGTTTCTAAAGAACCTGTAACTATTGAGTGGTTGGCATATAATACATATTCGCAACCGAATACAGATACTGAAATAGTAAAACAAATTGAGAAAAAGTTTAATGTTAAATTTGAATTTTGGTACGTGGATGACCAGAAGTGGGATGAAATTCTTGGTGCAAAACTATCTTCAGGAGATATGCCAGATGTCATGAAAATAAAGAACACTGCCAATATCCCAACTTATGTAAAACAGGGAATTCTTGCAGAATTTACAGATGAAATGTTGGCTAAGATACCATCCTTTACAAAACAGGTTGAGGAAGCCAATGTAGAAGGAAATGGTCTTATTGATGCATATTATGATGGTAAGAGGTATGCGATTAAAACACCTTCTATTTCTGGAACATATCCCACTGTTTTGGTATGGAGAACAGATTGGTTAAAGAATCTTGGCATAGAGAAGATACCAGCTACTATTGATGAAATGGAAGAGGCCATGTATGCTATTCGCAACAATGATCCAGATGGTAATGGAGTAAAAGATACCTATGGAATGTCCAATACAGCTATGAATGCAGTATTCGGTGCTTACGGTGCCATTCCGTTGAAGGAATTTAGAGGGACAGGAGCGCAGAATCTTTTCTTTACAGAAAAAGATGGTAAAATTGAATTTGCGTGTACACAGCCGGAGATGAAAGCGGCACTTGCTACAATTCAAAAGTGGTATAAGGAAGGTTTAATTGATCCAGAATTCATCACAGGAGAGAATACAGCTGGATACTGGGCAACTTCACAAGCATTTGAAAATGGAAAAGTGGGAGTGACAGGAATGGCATTGGCTTCGCACTGGGCGCCACCAGTAGAAGAAGGAAAAAAGGGTGGAGCATGTTATGAGGGATTTGTGGCAATGAATCCAGATGCAAAATGGGAAGAAACTGTTAACATAGGACCAGCAATTCAGGGGCCAGAAGGAAAATCAGGGACACACACTTGGGGAGCTTTCAGCCCTTCTGGATTTGGTATAACCACAAAATGTGCAGAGGATCCACGAAAAGTAGATGCAATACTAGCCATGATTGAAGCATACTCCTCAGATCCAGAATATGCGCTATTAGCAGGCTGGGGAATCGAAGGTACACACTATGAGAAAACCGAAGAAGGCGGTGTACGACGTCTTGAACCATTTACGAAACCATCCGAATATATACAAGATGGAGTTGGGGTTTTTATGCTTGGAACTAACACTGAATTTGATAGAAGCTTGAGCAAAAACGTATTTGATTTTAGTGATAAGTATAAGACACCTGGATATCAGGATATTTTAGTACCAGCAACAGAGGCAGCAAATCAGTACTTAACTGATTTGAAGATTTTTACACTAGATGCTTATATTAAGATAATGACAGGCGAAGAAAGCGTTGATTATTTTGATACCTTTGTAAAGGAGTTTAACTCCATGGGTGGAGAACAAATTCTAAATGAAATCAATGCAGAAATAGCAAAAAATTAAGGTTAAATATAACAAGAAATAGACAGAGCTTTCACAGAACGGCAATACGTACTGTGCAGGCTTTGTCTGCTATATGGGATGAATGTAGTAATTATTTTGGTAAGGAGATTGTACAATGACAAAACAGGAAGCAATGAGCAAAATGTGCGAGAAAGCAGCGATGCAGCCTTTTCGAACACATGAATATCGGAATATAGGGAAAGAAGAAGATAAGCAGAAATTTATTCATACATTGACAGCTCAGGGTAGATTCTCTGATTTGGGAGACTCTCCTGATGATGCAGTACAAGCACTTCAAAGACTGGCATTTTTGTCAGAAGACTATCACTGGAAATTAGGGATAGACTGGCCAGAGGGACTAAAAAGTATTGTACTTTCTGCGGCAAAATATTATTGCAAAATAGAAGCGGACAGAGAAGATATGGGAGCAAGCAGATTTCATCAATCCATTTTCCGTTTTCCTGTGGCCTCGCTGAATCTATTTTTTATGCTGTATCCAGATATGGAAAGAGGGGAAGCTAAACCAAAACAGTATCCCCTGGAAGCGGGGGCGCGTAGGGAAATCCTTAGGGTTGCATATCAAACATTTTCATTACCTGTGAGGAATGATGAGACAGATAAGAATCCGGTAAGCGTGGAACGTTTTCAGAAGCATGTATGGTGGATTGGAGGAAATGCGCTTACCTATAGACCGGTATTGTATACAGCATTGGCATTTAAAAGTATCGATATGATGCAGGTAATTGCACAGGTAGCGGCTTGTTCCATATGTGCCGTTTCTCAGGCCGTAATTGAGGATGCATTCTGGCAGGAAGGAATATGTGCAGACGGTTTTGGCTGGGGGCATGGTAAACAAGCATATAATAGTGGATATCCAACGGACGGACTGAATGAGGCACTTAATATTTTATCCTATATTGTTGGAACTCCATTTGAAGATGTATTAGAATATGCAGATTTCTCCAAGCTGATTTCTTATATACGTGGGATTACATGGAGTGCTTATGGTAGTTTCTCTGCTCCAATGCAAACAAGAAATATATTTTTAAGAGATAAGAGTAAGAAGAAGACAATGGATGAATTAGCGGTACATATGGCAGAGTATCTAGCAAACTATTTTAGTGCTTACTTGACAGAGGAGGAACGAAGGGAAGTGGATATGCTTCTGGAAAGAAAGTTGTCCTTGGAGATGACATGTAGGGATGGACTGTATAAAGGAGTCCGCTATTTTTGGAATAATGATGACTTAATAAAGAAAAATAAAGGTTTTTATTTTTACGTAAATATGGCATCTAGCCGTTGTGATGGTGTGGAATTTGCAGATATAATGGCAGATAAAAGAAATTATTATACAGCAGATGGCTCTTATACTGTCCTTGTATCAGGAAAAGAGTATGAAGATGTGATGGGAACTTGGCAGGTAGCCCATCTTCCGGGAGTCACAGAACGTTTTATACCAAATAGTGAACTGTTGACAGAGACTAACTGGCATGGTTATCGCAGTAAATTTAACTTTGCTGCAGGAGTTTCTATAGGAGAAAATGGATTGTGTGGTTTTATATATGAGAAAGATGAAATCAGAGAACCAGACGGTGCAGGAGTAATCCGTAAAGAATTTACGGTAGAAATGTGTGGAATACAGGCGTATAAATCCTATTTTATTATAGAAGATACAATTTATTGTCTTGGAGCTGGTATATGTGATATCCATCCTGAACATGGAAGAGAAGTACATACAACTGTAAACAATACACTCCTTTGCAATGATACAGAACCTGTGGAAAAGGATGGATATGTATTTATTGAAAATGACAAAATTCTATATGGAATACGAAAACAGGAAAATAGTAAGATTTGCATAACAAAAGAAAAAAGAAAAACAGCATGGGAAGATCTAAATTACATGAATGAGGGTGAGAAAGAGGAAGAATATCCTGTATTTGAAATTATAGTGGACCACGGGGAAAACCCTCAGAATGCTTCCTATGAATATTTCATGTGTATCAATCATAAAAAATATGAAAATGTAATGGTATTGGAAAATTCAAAAAGACTGCAAGCAGTGTCAAAGAATGATTTTTCAGTAGTGGAAGGGGTATTTTTTGATAGTGAAAAAACACTGAAAATGAAGGACATAGAAATAACGGTGTCCCAACCATGTGCTCTTTTATTACAGCAAGAGGAAGATGGGTACAGGATAGCTGTGTGTGACGCAGAGCAGAAACCGGAATTGAAGGAAGTTATCGTAACGGTTATCCGTGAGGGACATGATAAACAAGAAGTGGTAATTAAGATGCCGGATGGTTTATTCAGGGGAAAACAAGGGGAAGGCTTCTATTCATATAGCAAAAAAAGAAATGAGTTATAGTTCAACCTCAAACAAAGTTTAATGAAATTTTACACAAATGTTATATAAATGGAGGCGAAAAATGAAAAATACTTTAAAAGATTTGATGCTTCCCGCCCCAGTGGAGGGTGGATTTGCTATGGATGGATATTGGGTATGGTGCAGCAGCGTCATCCGAGGGGAGGATGGAAAATATCATATGTTCGCTTCAAGGTGGAGTATGGATTATCCCATGCATCCCGGTTGGTTAGTGGCATCAGAGATTGTTCGTGCTGTTTCAGATACGTCGGTTGGTCCATACAAGTTTCAAGAAGTGGTTCTTCCTGCGAGAGGACCGCAGTACTTTGACGGGCGTAGTACGCATAATCCTCACATCACCAGATGTGGCGATACTTATATTTTATACTATATGGGAAGCACCCATCCTTTCCCGGAGCTAAAAAATCCTTCTGAACTTAAGCATGAGGATGATATTACGGTGGTGGCTAGAGCCAACAAGCGCATCGGAGTCGCAACGTCAAAAAGCATATTCGGACCTTGGAAACGCAGTGATAATCCAATTCTCTTCCCTCGTCCCGAATATTTTGATAACTTTTTTACCTCTAATCCAGCACCCTGTATTGATATGGATGGTGGTTGTACCATGATTTACAAAACACGGACTTACCTGTCCTCGCTAGACGCCCCTTTCCTTCATGGAAATATGTCCTTTGGTGTGGTAAAATCAAAGAGTCCCACAGAGGGTTTTAGTCAGATGCTTGATATTCCTCTCTTTAATGGAGAAGGTTTCGAAATGGAAGATCCGTTCATTTGGATGGACAAAGATGGATACAACCTGATGGCAAAAGATATGAAAGGAAATGTATGTGGCGAAAAAATGGGAGGAATTTATGCCTTTTCTGATGACGGCATACAATGGATTCTTAAACGTGATTCTCTGTTCTACAGCCGTTCAATTTTGTGGGATGACGGTATCGTACGTGAGATGGGCAACCTGGAACGCCCATTTTTATTAATGGAGGATGGTAAACCTGTTTGTGCTTTTTTTGCCACTTCAGACGGGAAAAATGGGGAAGGATTTATGGAATGCACACGAACCTGGAATATGGCGATCCCTTTGCGTGCTGAGGAATAAGTATAATGATGACTCAAATGGAACAATCATGTTAGAGTATAACTTTTATTGGAGAGAGAAGGAGTTAAGTTAATGCACACATTAAAAGAATTAGAAAAATATTCAAGTATTACAATGGATGAGGTAAAAAAGTCTTTAGATATTTCGGTAGAATTAGTATTACATAACTTAGATGAATTTACGAATCATTTCCCAGATTCTAATAGTAATAATATGTTTTATCCAAAAACAGAAAATGTGGAATGGACCACAGGTTTTTGGACGGGGGAAATATGGCTAGCTTACGAAATGACGGGACATGAGAAATTAAAACATGCAGGTAATATACAAGTTGAAAGCTTTCTAAAAAGAATAATAGAAAAGGTAGATGTAAATCATCATGATATGGGCTTCTTATATTCTCCTTCTTGTGTAGCTGCCTATCAGTTAACAGGTAATGAAACAGCTAAGAAAGCTGCTATAATGGCAGCAGATAATCTAATGGAACGTTTTATTGAAAATGGGCAATATTTTCAAGCGTGGGGTGAAATAGGAGCAAGTGATAATTCAAGACTAATTATAGACTGCCTATTAAATATGCCATTACTATTTTGGGCATCAGAAGTAACAGGTGAGAGTATATATAGTGAGAAAGCAGAAGCTCATATTAAAACAGCCATGAATTATGTAATACGACCAGATAATTCTACTTATCATACTTATTATTTTGATGCAAAGACAGGAGAACCTATGAAAGGTGTTACTCACCAAGGTAACAGAGATGGTTCTGCCTGGTCAAGAGGACAGGCATGGGGAATCTATGGTGCAGCCCTTAGTTATAAGAAATTAAAAGATCCAATGTATCTAGAAGTATTTAAAAAGGTTACGGATTACTTTTTAGAACATCTTCCAGAAGATTTGATACCTTATTGGGATTTTGACTTTGATACAGGAAGCAATGAACCAAGAGATAGTTCTGCCGGAGCGATAGCTTGTTGTGGGATGCTTGAAATGGCAAAATATATGACCAACGAAGATTCCTTATATTACACTGAAATGGCGAAAAAAATATTAAAAGCATTAGTAGATCGTTGTCAAGTAACAGATACTGCTTTATCCAATGGCTTACTCCTTCATGGTACTTATGCGAAAGATTCCCCAAACAATCCATGTCATAATCGTGGTGTGGATGAATGTAATACATGGGGTGACTACTTTTTCCTAGAGGCACTAGTAAGACTTCATAAGAATTGGAAACCGTATTGGTAAGAAGATGTTCTTAAAATTATTTGGTTAAGACATTACAATAGTAATTTTTCTGGCTCTATAATTATGTTGAAGTATAAGTATAAACATATTCACATACTCCAATAGATATAATAAAGCCATGTTTTTAAGAGTAGAGTACAAATTAGTGTACCCTGTTCTTTTTACTTTATAGGAAACTTCGAGTTTCCTATAAAGGGGTATAAAAGAAGGTATGAGTAACATTTACATTGAATCAGTAGAATTATGAGTGGAGATACTTTATAATAGATAAAAAATAGTAGGAGGCTTAACTTGAAAAACGGTATTTATTTGAACGATTCTATTCATGGATTAATTCCATTAACAGAATATGAAAGAAGAATCGTTTCAACAATTGGTTTTAATCGTCTCCATGACGTATATCAAAATTCTACGGTATATCTAACATTTCCAACCAATCGAACCAAACGATTTGAACACTCCGTTGGTACGATGAAACTTTGTTCTGATATGTTTTTTCAATCGTTACTGAATACAACAGATTCTATGTTGAGTGAATTCTTTGAAATCTTTGATAGAGAATATGCAACGATTTTAGATAGATTAAGACAGCAGATGGATGTTTGTGAAGAAAAATTAGGTAGCAGACTCCCGAAGGCGATGCCGCAGATTGAACTAGATAAGTTGAGACATTCCCTTATACCGAACAATATCCCTGATCAGTATAAAGTCATTCATCTTATCCTCATACAATCTATCCGTGCAGCAGCATTGTTACATGATATTGGACATCCTCCCTTTAGTCATATAGTCGAATTTGCGTTGAAAGATGTTTACCTGGAATATAAAGACAAAGCAGTTAGTGAACAGGAAAATGCAAAAGAATTTGTCTCGATTATGTCGAAATACTTTGAGGGTAATAAGAAATTACACGAACAAATGGGTGACGAGATCAGCGAGGGTATTTTAAGCAAAATTATCATGCCAATTTCAGAGGATGATGAGAAATACGATGAAAATTTATTTGAACTTCTGATATTAGAAAGTGTAAAAAGAATTTTTGCAGAGGATGGGGCATTCAAGTATCTTCATAGGATTATTGATTCTAGTTTGGACGGAGACCGCTTGGATTATGTGACGAGAGATGTAATCAATTCGGGAAAGGATTCTGGAAAGATAGAGTATAGCAGAATTATTAATGATATGCAGTTGTTTGTCGAGAATGGAGAGATTTTTTTCTGTGTTCCAATAAAAGCAGTAAGCTCGGTAGAGGATTTTGTTAAGCGTAGATATAATAGCTATAAAGATATTATTTATCATCATAGAGTCATCCAATCTGATTATATTCTGGAAGGAATCGTAAAAGATTTGGTGAAGAAATATTTGAATGAAACAGTATCGGAAACACAGCGTGACAGCGAAGTACTGATACCATTTGATATCTCAGGACTTTGGTTTCCATTGGGGGATAAAAAGTCAGCAATCCAAGCAAATGCACTTTCTCAATGGAATGACTCCTGGTTAACGACCGTACTCCGGCAAATTTATTATACAGAATATTATCATAATGAAGAAATCGAAGAAGGCTCTGGGGATTTTGTGTTGGAACAACGTCTGGCGGAATTGCTGCGGAATAGCAAGCGGTATCATTCCCTGATTAAACGGAGTGAGAATTTTAAGATTATTGACGACGCTGTGAAACTAGAGATAATAAAACAAAAAGGCAAGATTGAAGAGTTCCTAGGGAAAGAAAATGAGCCATCTTGTGGGGATAAATCCACGGAGCTGATTCATCAAATGTTAGAGAATTCTATGAAAAATTCTTCTGGCTTTATTTTGTCCTTTATTTGGAGATATAGTAAAGAAATGAAAATCGAAGCCTTTGAACAGATGGTTAGAGAAATCGTGGAAGTCGAAACAAATCATATCGTTACTAATCTTAAGACTTATGATACGGTTACTTTATTTAAACGGATTTCGATTGGATTAGATTCTCCAATTTATTTCTATAACCATAAGGAAAAGATCAGTACCTTAAAGGATATCAGCGGAATTGCTGACATTTTACAGCTTGATTCCGATTATCTGCCAGTCTTCTATATTTATATTTTAGCAAAAGACAAGGATGGGGTTCTAAAGGAGAAAAGAGAAGAACTGTTAGGTTGCATCGGTAAACGAATCGGTGCCCAGATTATGAGAAGATTGGGAATTTGGGAGGAGATATCATGACAAAACATAATATCTATACAATGAGTGTCGCTAGTGTCTATCCACTTTATGTTACGAAGGCAGAAAGAAAAGGACGTACGAAAACAGAAGTTGATGAAATCATCTGTTGGCTGACAGGATATAGCCCGGAAGGATTACTAGAACAGCTAGAAAAGCAGACGGACTTTGAGACCTTCTTTGCGAATGCTCCGAGGCTGAATCCATCCAGAGCTTTGATTAAAGGTGCTGTATGCGGTGTTCGAGTGGAAGATATTGAAGAGCCGACTATGAAGGAAATTCGTTATTTGGATAAGTTGATAGATGAATTAGCAAAGGGGAAAGCGATGGATAAGATTTTACGGAAAGAAAATTAAATTTAGTATTTATAAAACTATCTTTGCTAATACTCTTGTTATGATATGTATGCAAGACCGTTGATCAGTAAATGGTAGATAATTTGTTTGATTCAAATACATTTTTTTGTCGAGTCAATGGTCACCAAGAATCATGAGGGTCAAGGAGTACCGGAGAATATAGAGTTGGATGGAATGGAATGTGGAGAGAAGTATGGATATGGAGAGGTAGATGGATGGTGATGGGGGAATGGCACCTAAGTGACACCTTTTGGTATAAAGATTGCTAAAGAATTTAGGATTGAAATTAGTCTTAAAAAGTGTTATGCTACCAACGGTAAACAAAAAATCTGTAATAAATACAAATCAATTGTAAAATTATGATTGAGAGATAATATATGGAAGGGACTGTAAAATTATTGTGAAACAGCCCCTTTTTTATTCATAAAGAAAGGTAATAATATGATTAAAGTTGAAAACCTATCCTACTCTTTTCCACAAAAGGATTTATATAATAAAATTTCATTTACATTAGAAGATGATCAACATTGTGCTTTTATAGGAACAAGCGGCACTGGAAAAAGTACATTAATAGATATAATTATGAACCCTGAAAGATATATATTCGATGGAAAGTTAGAGATAACCCCTAACTGTAGAATTGGGTATGTAAGTCAGTTCTCGCAATTGGATAAAACAAAAGAAATTACAGTATTCGAATATATTGCGGAAGAATTCATTAAGTTACAAAATGAAATAAACTCTATTTGTGCTGAAATGGAAACATCTTCGGATATCGATTCTTTACTGGAAAAATACCAACAATCGTTGGATGCATTAGATGCAATTGGTGGGGATGATTTCGAAAGTAATATTACTAAGAAACTAAATCTAGCCAACCTAAGTAAGTATGAAGATCTTATGGTATCGAAACTTAGTGGTGGGGAATTCAAACTTATTCAAGTGATTAAGGAAATGCTAACAGTGCCAGACTTAATGATTATGGATGAACCTGATGTATTTTTAGACTTTGAACACCTTAATGCACTTAAAAATCTAATTAATTCACACAAAGGGATTATGCTAGTTATTACGCACAACCGATATCTATTGAATCATTGTTTTAATAAAATAATACACTTAGAAAACACAGAACTCCAAGAGTATAATGGAAGATATATTGATTATAACTTCTCGTTACTTCAAAGTAAAATCGAGTTACAAGAACTAGCGGATGCTGATGCACAGGAAATTGAGAGAAATAAGAAAATAATCGATAAACTAAGATTTGCCGCAACTTATTACACCTGTGCCTCTAGAGGGCGAGCGTTAGATGCCAGAGTTTCACTTTTACGAAGATTAGAAGAACGTAGAATAAAAGAGCCATTTGTTGATATTAAACAACCGGAAATCAGTTTAGTTACAGAAAATGAAATCGAAGAAACGATTGTTTTAAAAGTTAATGATTACAGTGCCTCATTTAAAGATGTACTTTTAGAGAATGTTAACTTTGAAATTAACTCTACTGATAAGGTGGCCCTTATAGGTCCAAATGGTAGCGGAAAAACAACTTTACTTCGTGAAATCTTTAAAAATAATCATGAGTCTATTGAGATACACGAAGATGTTCAAATGGCTTTTTTATCTCAACTTCAAGGCGAAATGCTAAATGAATCGAATACGATGCAAGAAGAGTTCTTTGAGGCTGGATTTAAAAATTATGATGAGATTCGAACACATCTTTTCAACTATGGTTTTGAGGAAGAACTCATGAATCAAAAGATTGAAGCTTTATCTGGTGGAGAGAAAAACTTACTTCAGTTGGCTAAAATTTCTGCTAGTAAAGCGAATCTGTTGCTACTTGATGAACCAACCAGTCATCTAGACACTTATTCACAAATAGCACTAGAAAAAGCCATAGAAAACTATAATGGCGCGATTTTAATGATCTCTCATGATTTCTATTCTATAGCAAACTGTATGGATTATGTTTTGCTCATTGAAGATAAGACGATTAGAAAAATGAGTATACGAAAATTCAGAAAGATGATTTATGCGAATCATTTTGATAAAGACTATTTAGAAATTGAACAAAAGAAAAAAGAAGTGGAAACTAAAATAGCCTTGGCTCTAAAGGATACTAATTTTGTGCTTGCAAAAGCTTTATCAGAAGAATTAGAAGCACTGATTAAATTACTATAAAAGGCAGTTCTTAGGAACTCTCAAAGGATGATACGCACATATGCTACGGCGATACGCACATATGCTTTGGTGAACCGTACCTAAGTAATGTTAAAAGATACGAATGAAAGTGATAAATGAGATCGATTTCTTTAATTTTTCATAGTTCCCCTTGACATATTGCAAAGAAAAGGTTAGTGTATTATCAGATAAATAAGAAAAAAGTTATGATTAGAAGTAGTAAAAGTAGGTTCCAGTAACAGAGAGTTATCGGTAGGTGGAAGATAATCTGGGAAGCTTTGAACTCGTCTATGAACTCTGAGGTTGAACATAAGTAGACCTTAGCGGGAATTCCCGTTATAGAATTTAAGTGCAGGGTTAGCCCTGAATTAGAGTGGTACCGCGGTAGGTTTATCCTTTCGTCTCTTTATTGGAGGCGAAGGGATTTTTTTAATTTATTAAAAGCAAAAGAATGGAGAAAAAATATGGAACAACTATATGATCCAAATAAAATTGAAGAGAAATGGCAGAAATATTGGGAAGAGAAAGAAACATTTAAAACCGATGTATGGGACTTTAGTAAACCTAAATATTATGTATTAGATATGTTCCCTTATCCATCAGGAGTTGGTCTTCATGCAGGACATCCAGAAGGATATACTGCAACTGACATTGTATCACGTATGAAACGTATGCAAGGTTATAATGTATTGCATCCAATGGGATATGACTCCTTTGGTTTGCCAGCAGAACAATATGCTGTTAGTACAGGAAATCACCCAAATGGATTTACTGAAAAGAATATTGAATCTTTCTCAAAACAGTTAAAAGAACTTGGTTTTGACTATGACTGGTCTAAAATGATTGCTACTAGTGACCCCAAATTCTATAAATGGACACAATGGATTTTCAAACAATTATATTTAGATGGTTATGCAAAATACATTGATATGCCAGTAAATTGGTGTGAAGAACTTGGTACAGTATTATCAAATGATGAAGTTATTGATGGTAAATCGGAACGTGGTGGTTATCCAGTTATCCGTAAAAATATGAAGCAATGGGTAATCAATCAGCCAGCTTTTGCTGAAAAATTATTAGAAGGCTTAGAGGAAATCGATTGGCCAGAATCCACTAAGGATATGCAAAGACACTGGATTGGTAAATCCGAAGGTGTGGAAGTTGATCTTGAGATTGTTGGTGGCGGTAATTTCTCTATCTATACAACTTGTATTGAAACAATTTACGGTATTACTTTCATGGTACTTGCTCCAGACGGTCAGATTGTGAAAGACTTGATGCCTAGAATTGAGAATAAAGAAGAAGTAGAAGCTTATATTAATGAAACTCTTAAGAAGAATGATATGGACCGTACTGAGCTTAATAAGACAAAGTCAGGTTGTATCTTAAAGGGTATCTATGCAATTAATCCAGTGAATGGTAAGGAAGTTCCTTTGTTCATCGGTGATTTCGTATTAGCAAGCTATGGAACAGGTGCAGTTATGGCAGTTCCTTCTCATGACCAAAGAGACTTTGAATATGCGATGGTTCATAACATCCCTATGATTCAAGTAATTGATGGAGCAGATGTAAGTGAGAAAGCATTTGAAAAGGGTGATTATCTTGGCAAAGGTTGCAAGTTAATGAACTCAGAAGAATTTACAGGACTTACAGTAGAAGAAGCCAAAGGAGCTATTACTGAGAAGTTAAGCAAGATGGGAGTTGCACGTAAATCTGTGAATTACCATTTCCGTGAATGGATTTTTGCTAGACAAAGATATTGGGGAGAACCAGTGCCAGTTGTTTATACAGAAAATGATGAAATCCATGTATTAAGCGATAACGAATTACCACTTATTTTACCTGTACTTGAAGATTACAAAGGTAAGAATGGTAAGGCTCCTCTTGAAAATGCAACTGAGTGGAAACAATATGAAAAAGACGGCGTAAAAGGAAAGCGCGAAACTTCAACTATGCCTGGTAGTGCAGGTTCAAGCTGGTATTTTATGCGTTATATCGATCCAGATAACCAAGAAGAATTTGCAAATCAAGAATTGCTAAAGCATTGGTTACCAGTAGATTTATATATTGGTGGTCCAGAACATGCAGTTGGACACTTAATGTACTCAAGAATTTGGAATCGCTATTTATATGATAAAGGTTTATCACCAGTAAAAGAGCCATTTAAGAAATTAGTTCATCAAGGAATGATTCTAGGTTCCAATGGTATAAAGATGGGTAAACGTTTCCCAGAATTTGTTGTAAATCCAAGTGATATCATTAGAGATTATGGTGCAGATACCTTAAGACTTTATGAGATGTTTATGGGACCTTTAGAAGTATCTAAACCATGGAATCAACAAGGTGTAGAAGGCGCAAGAAAATTCATTAATCGTGTTTGGACATTCTTTACTAATGAAGAGAACATTACAGACGACAATAAGGATTCCTTAACAAAAGTATATCATCAGACAGTGAAGAAAGTGACAAGCGACTTCGAACAATTAGGCTTTAATACCGCCATTAGCCAGATGATGATTTTTGTAAATAGTGTATATAAAGTTGGATCTTGCCCAAGAGAGTATGCAGAAGGCTTTATTAAGATGTATTCTTGTATTTGTCCTCATGTTGGTGAAGAGATGTGGAATGTCTTGGGCCATAACAATACACTAGCTAATGAGAGCTGGCCGACTTATGATGAAGACGCTATCAAAGAAGATACTATTACGATTGGTGTTCAAGTAAATGGTAAGGTGAAGGGTACTGTGGAGTTATCTGTGGATGAAGAGAATGACTCTGCCCTTGCTAAGGCGAAGGAAGTTCCTACCGTTGCAAAAGCAATAGAAGGAAATGCAATTGTAAAAGAGATCTATGTGAAAGGTAAAATTATTAATATTGTTGTAAAATAATTGGTGTAGTTAGCGGATTTATTTTTCACCAATTAGAAAGTTCTACGAGTTAATCAGTTAATAAGACAAGATGTAAACTCTCCTTTATTTATGTTACGGTGAACCGTACCATAAGTAAAGGAGAGTTTTACTGATTTTGAATACTCTGTCTATGAAAGCGAAAAGATACTTTCATAGACAGAAAAAAGAAGTTAGGGATAATTTTAAATTTTAAATTTGAAAAGATTGTGATTTTTCCTTTTTTGTATCTCTAGTTTAGTATCTGGTATAATATGTTAAGAAAATGTAATAATTTTACCATATGATTGCCTTTTTCAATGTCTATCTTTAGAATATAGTAAAATTATGTCTAAGCAATATCACAAGCAAGATCATGATATACGCGTGGTAAATTAGGGGGAGTGTGAAAAACGAAGATTTTTTACACTCGAATTTGTGCTGTTGCCCAAATTCGCAGGATTGCGACAGAATGGAGGAAGTATGAAAAGGATAAAATCACTACATATGGCAAAGTGTATTCTTTTTCTTTTTATCATGGTATTTATTATTTTAATGAATACTCAATCAGTCAAAGCATCTGAATCTAAGAACTATGAAGTGAAAGGTCATATATTGTATTTGTATAATAATAATATTACAACACAAGAGTGTGAAGATATAGCGAATACAAAAGGAATTAATCAAGCGACGATTTCAACTTCTGTGGTAAACTTTATTGGCATGCCAGTATGGAATACCATAAAAGAGTTACATATAACAAAAGAAGTGGAAAAAATTTCAATCGATCATTATCTTACAGCACTACAAAAGGTTTTTCCTAATCTGGAAGCGATTTATGTGGATGAGGATAATCCATCTTATAAAAGTATCGATGGAGTTTTATATAGCAAGGATGGAACGAAATTGATTTCCTATCCAATGAAAAAAGGAGCCAATGCGATTGTAGAAATTGGAACAAAAGTGATTAGTAGCAATGCTTTCGCCTCTGTTTCTTTGGATCATATTCAGATACCGGAAGGACTCGTATGTATTGAAAACTATGCATTTCATGCTTCGACATTAGCTGAGATTGCATTACCAAAAAGCTTTCGAATATTAGAAAGTCAGGCATTTTATGAAGCTGAATTAGCATCGATTACGGTTGCATCAACAAATCCATATTTTGTTTCTATCGATGGAATTTTATATCGACATGATAAGAGTTTTATCGAGTATTGGCCTGAAAAGAAACAAGTAGAAGATTTATATCTGCCACAGGGGATGGTGATTTTAGATGGAGCTAAGATTAACAATATCCATACAATTAAAACACTAACAATTCCAAAATCTTTAATATCTTGTTCAAATATGAGTAAAAATCAACTTGTTTCCATACAGGTAGATGATAACAATCCATATCTTGCTTTATTTGATGGGGTTTTATACCCTAATGATTTTAGTTGCATTTATGTATACCCAAATCAGAATAAACAGACTGTTATTAAGATTCATGACAATATAGAAACATTCCCAATGGAGCTATTTGATACTGTAAATACAACACAGGCTTTAAAACTTCCTAAGAATTTAAAAGTAATGGAAGGTTATAAATATAGTGGCTTATTAGGCGGTTTTCGTAACTTATCTGTATTAGAATTAGATAAATCGAATGCTTATTATACGCTAAAAGATGGGATTCTTTACGATAAGGCAATGACTAAAATCATATTGTTTCCAATAGATTTAGATATCAAGAGTTATACAATACCGGAAACGGTTACCTTAATTGATAACGGTCAGCTTAGAAGACAAAATCATTTGCAAAAGTTATATGTGCATAAGAACTGCCAATTGGCTAATGCTCAAGTTAATTTATATACATTATGTGATATTACATTAGGAAAAGAATGTTTTGAGCTAGAAGCCGTGATCATTGAAGAAGGAAACCCGTATTTTAAATCTGTAGATGGTGTTGTTTTTCACTCAGATAAAAATGTATTATTTCTTTATCCATGTGCAAAAAAAGATAAAAAATATCAGATTCCAGATAAGATAGATGTTGCAGATTTTAATGCATATAATCCTTATCTTGAGGAAATTATCTTCTCTAAATCGTTACGTGGTTTGTTTGGAGTTAGTTATGATGAGGATGTATTTCTCTCACTTGGAGAAGGAAAAGCCTTTCCACTGTTTCCTAAATTAAAACGTATTACATTGAATGGAAATGATAATTTTGAAATAAGGGATAATATACTGTATCGAGTAGGCTCTTGGTCAGATGCCTGGCCTAGTGAAAATTATCAAGTTTATTCGTTCAAAGCGGATTATAGTTTATTTGTAAAAGAATATTTGGATTCTAATAGGGTTATGAATAACAGCACTTTGAAAGAGGTACAATTCTCTGTTGAAACGAAAGAATCGAAACAAAAGCCAGAAAATTTGGTGGAGGGTTATGTTTTCTCTAAAGACAATACAATAAAATATAAGAATGAAAAAGTGGCTACCATTCAAGATGTGTCTTTATTTACTACATTTCATTATGATACAATTTTTGATAAAGTTGAAAAAGTGATCATAGCAGAGGGCGTTACTTCTTTACCAGCGAGTATCTTTTACTATTTTCCTAAAGTGAAAGTGATCTCTTTGCCCAAAAGCCTAAACAATGTTGGAAAGGCGTTTTATTTTATAGATTTTGATTCTATGGTAAGAGCTTTGTATGCTGGAGAAACGTTTCCTTATTATTTATCAAACTTACAAGAAGTCAAAGTGCATCCACAGAATTCTTATTATACAGATATTAATGGAATTCTTTATAACCGTGATGTAACTAATTTGATTTGTTATCCAAGCAATAAACTTGATAAAACATATGTTATGCCAGAATCATTAACGAGCATAGAAACATCTGCATTTGGTGCAAATTACAGATTACAACGAATCGAAATCAATGCTTTGTTTCGATTCAATTCAGGTTATATGTATAGTGGGTTTAGTTCTTATGGTTTTTTATCAAATTTAACCTATTTTAAAGTGGATGAGAATAATCTATATATATGTACTGTAGATGGCGTTTTATATGACAAAGCTATGAATACATTAATAGAATATCCCCAAGGGAAAGTTACAAAAATTTATCATATTCCTGAAACAGTTACAAATATAGAATCTAGTGCATTATACGGAGTACAAATGGAAGAACTGATGTTACCACGTGAACTATATCTGAATACGAATTGCTTAGAATATAGTAAGATTGGTCACATTTTAGATAATGACTATACAGATTTTCGTGTTATCGATGGTGTGATATATGATCGAGATATTAAATACTTGATATATTGGCCAAATCAAAAGAAGGTAAAGAATCTAACATTTCCTAGTACGTTACAAAGTTGTTCTTTTAAAAGTATCAGTAATTTAGATTGTGTTGAGTCTATTACAATACCTAGAGATTTGAAAAGTTTTGGAATTACAATGAAGATGGAAAATCTTAAAACAATTTATGTAGAAGAAGGGAACAAATATTTTACTTTGTATGATGGAATTTTGTATAATAAAGCACTCACTAATTTATATTTAATGCCATGTATTAGTTCGATATCAACGATTCATGTACCCGCTAACTATAAAGGCTGCTATATGCGGGATCTTCAAAATAAAATGTTCAATGTAACTAAGATTATAATAGAAGGAAGTGGATTGTATTTTCCTTATGAATGTTTTCCAGATTTAAAAGAATTTGAACTTGCTAAGGGAAATAAAAAAGCAAGTGTAATGGAAGGCGTGCTTTATAATGCCTCTAAATCAACATTAATGTGGTATCCACAGAATAAGAAAACTAAAACATTTACAGTACCTTTCTCCGTTACAAGCTTTAGAAAGAACACATTTGAAGTTCATAATTATCTAGAATCAATTACATTATCAGATAAATTATCGCTAAAATTAGACTATGATTCTAGTTTGTTTTCGAATTGTAAAAAGTTAATAGAGATCAAGGTATCTTCTAAAAATCCTAATTTAACAGCGATTGATGGTGTTTTATATACAAAGGACAAAAAGACGTTACTCATATATCCAATGGGAAAAACAGCGAAAGAATATACTGTACTTGAAAGTGCTACGAAAGTATTTTTGAATCAAAATAGATATCTAAAGACATTGAATATAGGAAGTAAGGTTACAAGCATTGAAGGTTTATATAAATATCATGGTCTACAAGGCTTCACTGCATTAGAATCAATTCAGGTATCTAATAAAAATAGTTACTATTTTAGTAACGACGGCGTTGTATATCATGAAGATGAAATGGTTTTCTATCCGTCAGCAAAGAAGGCTGGATCTTTCGTTGTACCTTCAAAAGTAGTGAGTTTAGATAATTTATATTTGTTACGAAATCATAGGTATTTAAAAAATATTTTATGCGATGGTTACAGATTTAGAATTTATGGAACGAATTTGATAGAACAATAATCCTACGGTATTTGACGGAGATACCATTAAGGAGTATTGCGACAACAGATAAAGCCGAACATATAGAAAACATACAGGAAGAATGGCAAAAAAGAGGTATTGCTTAGTTTGGTTATATAGTGAAAGAGTGCAGGATGAGATACTATCTTTAGAGATGGTATCTTATTTTTTGTGAGGAATTAAGCGATTGTTTTACTATACACTGAGTTATGTATTGCAGTTTTTTTCTTTTTGGCGCACATTTGTTATAATATAACAGTTATACATAGTGAAGGGAGGTAATTCATTGTCGATTGAAATCAAAGAACTGTATGACAAAATATATAGATATTGTTATTTTAAAACAAATGATAGCTATGTAGCTGAGGATCTGACACAAGAAGCTTTCCTCAAATATTTTAGTCAAAATACATATATAGATAAAGGGAAAACATTGGCTTATCTCTATACTATAGCCAATCATCTTTGCATTGATTATTACAAAAAATTAAAGCTACAACCACTTGATGAGGAAATACAGTGCGATGAATTGTTTGAGAATATTAATACCAAAATTACAGTTAAAAATGCAGTGAAAAGCTTACCGAAAGATATGCAAGAATTGCTACTATTGCGATACGCGAATGAACTATCTATGAATGAGATCAGTAAAATTACCAATCAGTCAAGATTTGCTATATATCGTAAAATTAATACGGCTTTACAATGTTTGAAAAAGATGTTAAGGGAGGAGGATTTTCAATGAAAAGAGAGATGAAAGAGCAACTCAGGCAAGTTTTTGATACACCTGATACTAGAAGAAAAGAAGAGTTTCTACAGAATTTCAATTATCCCAAAGCAACATATAGAGAATTTTTATTCCGTCAGATTGGGTATATAAGAAAAAGAGTTTGGGGTCTTTCATTGGTACTAATATTGAGTGCATTTGCTGTGTGTAAGATAATGAAAGATAATGATGCAACTTACTCTATGGTATGGGTGATTTCTTCTTTGTTTCCTTTATTAGCGTTATTAGCGTCTACGGAGATTGCACGATCTAGTTCTTTTCGCATGTCAGAACTTGAAATGACCACAAGATTTAATCTGGGTGAAGTTTTATTAATGCGAATGGGCATATTAGGTCTCACAAATGCGTTCGTATTTGGAATTGTTTTATTCTCTGTTGCTTTCAAAATAAATTATGGGTGTTTACAACTTGGCTTATATTTGAGTGTTCCTTATCTTATATCTTGTCTAGGCTCATTAATACTGATGAATAAAATCTCTAGCAGGGAAGTGGTCTATTGCTGCGCGGGGGTATCCTGTTTTGTGAGCGTATTTAATGGGATTCTAGCCAATTCAAAACCAATGATATATAGTGATAAGTTTGTATTTTTTTGGATTGTGCTTTTTATTTTGCTATGTATTGCAATTGTAAATCAAGGCTCAAAACTTATTAAAAAAACGGAGGCATTACAATGGAATTAGTTTTAGACAGATTAACGAAACAATATAAAAATAAAATTGCTGTAGATAGACTTTCTCTTGAATTAAAACCAGGTGTCTATGGGCTGTTAGGAGCCAATGGGGCAGGAAAAACGACTCTTATGAGAATGATATGCGGTGTTTTAAAGCCGACTTCCGGGGAGATTAAATTTAATGGAATTGATGTAAGCCAAGAAGAGTATCGGGATATTTTAGGATATCTTCCACAGGATTTTGGGTTTTATCCAGAATTTACAGCAATTGAATTTATGTGCTATATGGGTAGTTTAAAGGGATTACCAAAGCAAAGAGCAAAAAAAAAGCAAAAGAATTGTTAGAGATGGTTTCTTTAACGGAGGTCGCAAAGAAGAAAGTAAAAACTTTTTCAGGTGGTATGAAGCAACGTTTAGGAATTGCTCAAGCACTAATAAATAATCCAAAGATTCTTGTGCTAGATGAACCTACTGCAGGCCTTGATCCAAAGGAACGTATTAGGTTTCGAAATATAATTTCGAAGTTAGGAACAAATAGAATAATATTATTATCAACGCATATTGTTTCAGATATTGAGAATATAGCTACAACAATTCTAGTGATGAAAAATGGCCAACTTATTCATAATGGAAGTTTAGATAAGATAATTACAGCCATACAAGATAAAGTCTGGGAATGTATAGTACCGGAAGAGCAAGCAGATGAATTTGCAAAAATTTATCCAATTATCAATGTTAGACAAGAACAGGAACAGATGTTTTTGAGAATGGTTAGCGATAACAAACCATGTGAAAATGCAATCAATGCGAAAAATAGCTATATGCATGGCACCGATTTTTGCAGATGAATATCAAAGCAGAACAGACTATCTTTTGTTATCAACTAGATACGGAAAGAATAAAGAAATTATCGCAAAATTATTTACGGGAACAACACTTTCTTTTGGGATTACAACCATTACATTGTCGATTGCAGTAATCGGGCTATTCAGTATTTTTGGTTCGATGGGATGGAATATGGCGATACAATCCATGAATGTGTCATCCACTTATCCGGTTACATTATTGGGAGCTATGATGATTTCTATAGGTGTAGTACTTGTGATGTCAATATTTTTTGCGATGCTAACGTTACTACTTTCCTCATTATTCAAATCATCATTTCCAGTTATCATACTATCCTTTGTTGTATTAATAGCGCCATATATTATTAATGTTTCACCGGTATATCGAGCATTGTATCAAATCCTTCAAATATTTCCAACTAAGGCATGTGCTGCAGTAGCTATCTTCTCGCCATATCTATTTAAATTTGGGGGTATCGTATTAACGCCAGCCATTACTTATGTTGGATTTGCTATTGCTGGCTCCTTGATTATTTTACCATTTGCATACCGTGGATTTAAAAATCATCAGGTTGGATAAAAAAGGGGAATGATGGTAGCAGGTGGCAAGAATGGTGGAAGCTTTTGTGACAGCAGCTTTAGTACCTGGTATAATATGTAAGAATATTGTAATGATTTTACCATATGATTGCCTTTTTTGATGCCTATCCTTGGGATATAGTAACAAATTTTATCTAAGCAATATCAAGCAAGATTATGATATATGTGCTGATTAATTAATTAGGGGGGTGTGAAAAATCAAGATTTCTCATACTCGAATTTGTGCTGTCGCTCAAATTCGCAGCACTGCCACAGGATGGAGGATAAGTATGAACAGGATAAAATCACTACTTACGATAAGGAGTATTCTTTTTCTTCCTATCATGGTATTTATTATTTCAATGAATACCCAATCAGTCAAAGCATCCGAATCTAAGAACTATGAAGTGAAAGGTCATATGTTGTATTTGTATCAAAATAGTATTTCATCACAAGAGCAGGAAGAAATAACGAATATTAAGGAAGTATATCAAGTGACAATTTCAACTTCTGAAGCTTACTTTAGTAGCATGCCAGTATGGAATACCATAAAAGAGCTATATATAACACAAGAGGTGAAAGAAATTGTTACCAATGGTTATCTCTCATCACTACAAGCGGTTTTTCCAAATTTGGAAAAGATTTATGTGGATGAGAATAATCCATCTTATCAAAGTATCGATGGGGTTTTATATAGTAAAGATGGAACAAAATTGATTTCCTATCCAATGAAAAAAGGAGCCAATGCGATCGTAGAAAATGGAACAAAAGTGATTAATAACGATGCATTTGCCTTTGTTTCTTTGAATCATATTCAGATACCGGAAGGACTCGTATGTATTGAAAACTTTGCATTTCGTGCATCGACATTAACTGAGATTTCGTTACCAAAAAGCTTTCGCCAATTAGAAAGTCAGGCATTTTATCAATCTGAATTAACATCGATTACGGTTGCATCAACAAATCCATATTTTGTTTCGATCGATGGAATTTTATATCGACATGATAAAAGTTTTATCGAGTATTGGCCTGAAAAGAAACAAGTAGAAGAGTTAAATCTACCACAGGGGATGGTGGTCTTAGATGGAACTAAGATTAACAATATCAATACAATTAAAACACTATCAATACCAAAATCCTTAATGTCTTGTTCAGATATGAGTAAAAATCAACTTGTATCCATACAGGTAGATGAGAGTAATCCATATCTGGCATTATTTGATGGGGTTCTATACTCTAACGATTTTAGTAACATTTTTGTATACCCGAATCAGAATGAACAGACTGTTATTAAGATTCATGACAATATAGAAACATTCCCAATGGAACTATTTGATACTGTAAATTCAACACAGGCTTTAAAACTTCCTAAAAATTTAAAAGTAATGGAAGGTTATAATTATAGTGGCTTATTAGGCGGTTTTCGTAATCTATCCGTGCTAGAATTAGAGAAATCGAATACTTATTATACGGTAAAAGATGGGATTCTTTATGATAAGGCTATGACTAAAATTATATGGTTCCCAATTAATTTAGATATCAAGAGTTATACAATACCGGAAGCGGTTACCTTAATTGATAACGGTCAGCTTAGAAGACAAAATCATTTGCAAAAGTTATATGTGCATAAGAACTGTCAATTGGTTAATTATCAAGATGATTCTTATTACGATTACGAGACAATATATGATATCCCTTTAGGAAAAGAATGTTTTGAGCTAGAAGCAGTGATTATTGAAGAAGGAAACCCATATTTTAGATCTGTAGATGGTGTTGTTTTTCGCGCATATGGTAAACTATTACTTTATCCATGTGCAAAAAAGGATAAAAGATATCAGATTCCAGATATGGTATATGTTGCAGACTTTAATGCGTATAATCCGTATCTTGAAGAAATTATCTTCTCTGAATCGTTACGTGCTTTGTTTGGAGTTCGTTCTGATGTGGAAGGTTATTATTCAAGTGGAGAAGGAAAAGCGTTTCAGCTGTTACCTAATTTAAAACGTATTAAATTGAATGGAAATGATTATTTTGAAATAAAGGATAATATACTTTATCGATTAAATAGTTGGTCTGGTGATTATCAAATTTATTCGTTTAAAACGGATTATAGTTCAATGGTAAAAGAATATTTAGATTCTAATTGGGTTATGAATAACAACCCTATGAAAGAGGTACAATTTTCTGTTGAAACAGAAGAATCGAAACAAAAGCCAGAAAATTTGGTGGAGGGCTTTATTTTTTCTAAAGGCACTACAATAAAGTATCAGAATGAAAAAGTGGTTACCATTCAAGATGTGTCTTTATTTGATACATTTCCTTATGCTACAATCTTTGATAAGGTTGAAAAAGTAATCATAGCAGAGGGCGTTACTTCTTTACCAGAGTATATCTTTTTCTATTTTCCGAATGTGAAAGTGATATCTTTGCCAAAAAGTCTAAAGGATGTTGGAAATGCATTTTATTTTGAAGATTTTTATTCAATGATAAGTACTTTATATGCAGGAGAAACGTTTCCCTATTATTTATCAAACTTAGAAGAAGTCAAAGTGCACCCACAGAATTCTTATTATACAGATATTAATGGAATTCTTTATAATCGTGATGTCACTAACTTAATTTGTTATCCAAGTAACAAAATTGGGAAGACATATATTATGCCAGAATCATTAACGAGCATATGGTCATCTGCATTTGGTGTAAATCACAGATTACAACGAATTGAAATCAATGCTTTACTTCAAATCGATTCTTTTTATTCATATGGTGGGTTTGGTTCCTATGGATTTTTACCAAATTTAACATATGTTAATGTGGATGAGAATAATCTATATTTGCGTGCTATAGATGGCGTTTTATATGACAAATCTTTGAATACATTAATAGAATATCCCAAAGGGAAAGTTACGAAAATTTATTATATGCCTGAAACAGTTACAAAGATAGATTACAGAGCATTATACGGAGTACAAATTGAAGAACTAACGTTTCCACGTGAACTTTCAGTTAATTTCGTAAATCAGTATCGCTTAGAATATAGTAAGATTGGTCACATTTTAGATAATGATTACACAGAGTTTCATGTTATAGATGGGGTGATATATGATCAAGATATCACACACTTGATCTATTGGCCAACTAGGAAGAAGGTAAAGAATCTAACATTTCCTAGTACGTTACAAGTTTGTTATGGTAGTATCAATAATCTAGATTATGTTGAATCAATTACAATACCTAGAGATATGAAAAACTTTGGAACTAGAATGAAGATGGAAAATCTTAAAACAATTTATTTAGAAAAAGGAAACAAATATTTTACTTTGTATGATGGGATTTTGTATAATAAAGCACTCACTACTTTATATTTAATGCCAAATAAAAGTTCGATATCAACGATTCGTGTACCAGCTAATTATAAAGGCAGCTATATGAGGAATTTTCAAAATGAAATGACTAATGTAACGAAGATTATAATAGAAGGAAGTGGATTGTATTTTCCGTATGAATGTTTACCGGATTTAAAAGAATTTGAACTTGCTAAGGGAAATAAAAAAGCGTGTGTTGTGGACGGCGTATTATATAATGCTTCAAAATCAACGTTAATATGGTATCCTCAGAATAAGAAGACTAAAACATTTACGGTACCTTCCTCAGTTACAAACTTTAGACAGAACACATTTGAAGTACATAATTATCTAGAATCGATCACATTATCAGATAAATTGTCGCTAAGCCTAGAATCTGATTCTAGTTGGTTTTCTAATTGCAAGAATTTAGTAGAGATAAAGGTATCTTCTAAAAGTCCTAATTTAACAACGATTGATGGTGTTTTATATACAAAGGACAAAAAGACGTTACTCGTATATCCAATGGGAAAAAAAGAGAAAGAATATACTGTACTTGAAAGCGCTACGAAAGTATTTTTGACTCAAAATAGATATCTAAAGACATTGAATATTGGAAGTAATGTTACAAGTATCGAATGTTTAAATAAATATTTTGGTCTACAAGGTTTCACTGCATTAGAAGCAATTCAGGTATCTAAAAAAAATCGTTACTATTATAGTAACGACGGCGTTGTATATCATAGCGATGGATATGGAGATGAAATGATTTTCTATCCGGCAGCAAAGAAGGATGGATCTTTAATTGTACTTTCAAAAATATTGAATTATAATAATTTCTATTTGTTAAAAAATCATAAGTATTTAAAAAATGTCTATACCAATAGTTACAAATTTAGAGCTTATGGAACGAATTTGATAGAACAAGAAGAAGGATGTTAGTAGTAAAGGCATCTGGAACCTCTTATTACTATCTTGTCCGAGGCTACATGACAACACTTGGTATGATTGCTCAATGAATAGGGGTTTTTAGGACTGGGAGGAGGAAGACTATAAAAGCTAAAGTTAATAAAAGAATAATGCTTGCCATTTTGTTAGTAGACTGTGTAATTGGTGGAACGACCCAATGATAGTTCAATTTAAAAATTATCAAGAGGTAAGAGAGTATGTAAAAAAAGAAGTGCGCTGTAAGTTCTGTAATCATCCTACGGTATTTGGCGGAGATACCATTAAGAGTATTGCGACAACGGATATAGCCGCATATATAGCAAATATACAGGAAGAATGGCAAAAAGAGGTATTGCTTAGTTTGGTTATATAGTGAAAGAGTGCAGAATGAGATACTATCTTTAGAGATGGTATCTTTATTCTTTTTTAGTATTTTCAATTATAAAAATTATATTTTAACAAATGCGAACTCGCGCTGATTAAAAAATTTTATTCTCGCGCAACGGAGCATAATTTTTATCGTCTATATGGGTGAAAGGCCTTTCAGAAATTTTAAGGAGGAGAACAACTTGGAAGATAGCAAAATCGTTGACTTGTATTGGGAACGCTCCGAAGCTGCTATAAATGAAACAGCGAATAAGTATTCCCGGTATTGTCATTCTATCTCGTATAATATTTTACATAATAATGCGGACGCTGAGGAATGTGTTAACGATACATACTTCCGCGCATGGAATGCCATACCGCCAAATCGCCCAAACTGTTTTGCAGTCTTTTTGGGTAAGATAACGCGCAATCTTTCTCTAGATAAGTATAAAAAATATACTGCTGGGAAACGCGGTCTTGGGCAGACAGAACTTGCTCTCTCCGAATTAGACGAGTGTGTTCCATCTGTATCAAATATTGAACAATGCATAAGCGAAAAAGAATTAGTAGAAATTCTAAATTCATTTCTCGAAAGCTTACCAAAACAAAAGCGTATTATGTTTATTCAACGGTATTGGTACCTAATGCCTATCAAAGCAATCGCAGAATTCTCAAACGAGAGCGAGAGTCAGGTAAAATCCACTCTATTCCGCACAAGAAATGCACTAAAAACCATTCTGGAGAAAGAAGGTATCACAATATGAAAAATGAAAAATTGATTCGATCCATCGGAAATGTTGAAGACAAATTCATTGAGGAAGCTGCACCACAGCACAAAGCAACAAGCAAACGAAAAACTTTATCACTAAAAAGGATTATATTTCGCTATTTACCTATCGCAGCTTGCATTACAATTTTAATTTTCGGAACAACTGTTTCTGCGGCAAACTATATCCAAAAAAGTATTAGCTCTTTCTATTTAAGATATCTGTCACCAGAGGAAATGGCGGTAGCGGACGCAATGGCGGAGCAATACGGAGTAAAGGTGTATTTTGACGCCTTAAAATCCGACGATATGTATAAACAGTACTTTGCCATCAACAAACTAGTAGAATACTATAATGACGAAAAGGTACGCTTAGAAGCCATTCAAGCATTAACCCCTTTCCTCACAAATGAGGATGAAAAATTAGCGGACGCTGCCGCTTTCTCACTCTCGGTACTCAAAAAGGAGTTTAACGACCCGCGTATTGTCCACATGGCAGATGGAACACTTATATTTACACTGTTTAATGACTACTCTGATTATGGATCCTATAATCAGATATGGAAGATAAAAGATGGCGAACTAAGCGAACTTGCGTCTTTCGAGCGTCCCAAAATGTATATAACACAAATTATCCCATCGCCTGACAGAAAGCTCTTTGCTGTTACATTTGTTTCCAACAAAAGCGGTTATCTTATGATTTGGGATTTGGAAAATGGTATAACTAGCCCAGAGTTAATCGACAGCGCAAGGATTATGGTTGCAAAGGATTTAGACTATACTTTTTGGCAACGATCCGATTATGAGAATTATAGTGGGGCAGAGTCAATCGAGTGGACAGATAACGATAGTATAGAATTTCGCGCTTCACTAACCTATAATGGGACTGAAATTGTTAAAGAAGCAATCGTTCAATTTAATTTCCGGCAAAAACAAATGGAATATAATATAATTAAGTAAGTTTTTGTGTCAACAGAATGTGATAGATTTCTATTAGAGTGTGTTATGAGGAGACTTAATCTTCATATAGAATAGATGGAGAATCATAGGAAGAAGAAAGTAGATATTTAACTAAAAGTCCCAATTCGTTTGAATTGGGACTTTTTTAGCGTTCCGCTTGTCGTCAAATAGCAGATATGACATAAGGAGAGTGTCTTACGTTAAATTAACATACCTAGCCACAAATAATGCAATTAATAGTTCTTCTATAATAAATAAATCATCAGTTTTTCCATTTATAATATATTTAATTGTTATTTCTACTAAAGCGCCGGAGATAAATGCAATAGTATAATCATTTTTTAAATCTTCCTTAGAAAGATGTAACTTTTCACAATTAAAAAGAGAATTCTTAATACCTTCACTCAAAATATTCGTTAGATTGTAATAATGCTTTTGTTGGAGAAACAATAACTACGCTAATAAGTACGATTTTTCATTTTTGTAGATTAGCGAATAGTAGAATAAGGGTATAATTCGTTCTGAATCAGAAGAATATATCCTTATTTTTTTACCAACAATTATAGTATAGTAACAAGCTAGCGAATAATTAAATCAGACAACCAAAGTATTCTCCAAAATAATCTTTATGAGCTTGATAGAATATGGTAAGATGAGATTGGAGAAATAGGAAGGAATTCCATAATATGATGTGTCCTTTTATATGGTTAGATGATATAACAAAATTATCATTCACACATGATTATTCATGATGAATCTGAAAGGAGGTTAGTTTATGATTAGCACATTAGGTCAAGTTATGGTTTGTGTAAATAATCAAGATGAAGCAGTAAAATTTTGGACGGAGAAGGTAGGCTTTATTGTAATATCTGAAGAAGATAATGGCGAAGGAATGAGGTGGATTGAGATCGCACCACAAAAGAATTCGCTTTATATGTAAATGCAATGTAGTTGTAAAACGATTAAATATAATATAATATGGTATATATGGAATAAACAAGGAAAAAGAGGATAAAAATGGACTTAAGATTTGAAAAGGGTACACTGCAAGATGTGGATGAATTGGAAAGGCTTTATGATGACTTAAATGACTTTTTGGCTTGCCATACAAACTATCCAGGCTGGAAAAAGAATATTTACCCAAACCGAGATACTGCAGTTGAGGGAATTGAAGAAGGTAACTTATTTGTAGCGCGAACAGAAGGAAAGATTGTGGGTACCGTGATTCTTCGGCATCGACCGGAATCGGCCTATGCTCTGGTAAATTGGCATACGGATTTGGATTATAGTGAAATTTTTGTTATTTATACACTTGCTGTTCATCCAGAATATTTAAACAAACATGTTGGAAAGCAGATAATGGATTTTGTCATTACTTATGCTGAGCAAATGCAAATGAAAGCTCTTCGGTTGGATGTCTACCAAAAAAACATTCCGGCTATAAGACTTTATGAAAGCTGTGACTTTCAATATATTGATACCGTAGACTTAGGGTTAAGTGAATATGGATTAGATTTATTTAAGCTTTATCAACGTATATTGTGAGATGATGATATATAACACGAAGTGTACAAATTAAAGGAGGCATAGCTATGAAGTGTCCATATTGCAACAATGTAATGGAATTAGGAAAACTAAAAATAGAAGGTAGCACTGGATTATTTTACTTACCTTTGAACGAAAAATATGGAATGTTTCCCACTGAAAAAAGAATAGAAAAAAAAGGTGGGATTTTTTTGGACGGACCCTACTTGACACGATTCAATTCTACCAATATTTCCTGCGAAGCATGTAAAATATGCAAGAAAATAATTATATCTTATTAAAGATTATGAGTTCTTGAGCTTTTTATATTGGAGGTAGATTAATGGAAAATAGATTGCATTTATACACTCCTAAACTTTCTGAATTATGGTATCGCAAACAGATATTGAGCGACCCTGATACTATGAGCTATAACAAGGGGTACGAACTTAATTTTGCAGGCTATAATAATCATACTGGTTGTATTGATTTTCCCAAAAGCCAATGGGAAGGTTGGTATAATTGGTTCATAAATAATGAACCAGACCGTTTTTATGCATATATAGTACGTAATGACGGTGAATTTATTGGTGAAGTAAATTTACATAAGAGCAAACAGGGCGATTGGTATGATATGGGTGTCGTTATAGAAAACAAATATCGTTGCAATGGGTATGCAACTGAAGCAATTAAACTTTTATTAAAACAGGCTTTCGATATTTTTGGAGTTAATGCCGTTCATAATGATTTTGAGATTAATCGGAAATCAGCCGCACAAGCACATTTGTCTGCAGGATTTATTGAATACAAAGAGGAAAAAGGAGTTATTAAACTTGTAATCACGAGAGAGCATTATTACCATACAAAATAATTAACTAGCGGAGAAAAGTGAATCATAAGTTATATACTAACACCATAATATTGAGTTTATATTAGTGAAATATGGTAGGAGGGCAAAATGTACGAGAGGATGCTTGATAAGGCATATCAGCCAACATTTGATGAATTTACAGTATATTGTGGGAACACAAGAGAGATGTTTTTAAATCTGGATCGCTTTTTGACAGGGGAATTAAGATCTGATAAGCTGTTAAGGTTTCCATACGGCAATAAATATGGCTGGGGCTATAAATACTCTATAAAGAGTAAGCACATTTGCGATGTATTTGCCGAAAAGGATGCTTTCACGGTTATGATTAAATTGGATAACAAGCGATTTGAAAGTATTTATAATGACTTGCTCCAATATACGAGGGAGTTCATTGATTATAAATATCCTTGTGGTGATGGCGGATGGATTCATTATCGCGTTTTGTCCAAAGAGCATATGGAAGATATAAAATTAATCTTGAATAAAAAGGTTAAGCCTTTCTGATATTTTGAAAATAAAGAAAACATAACATAACAGTATAAGCATAATCAACAGAAAACTCTTAACACAATATTTCAATGTGCAATTTTATTCCTGTATTTATTTATTGTACTGTCGGTGAAGAAGCTAACAATGAATAGGCAAAGTGAATAGGGGGGAAAGCGCGTGAAGAATTTAAAGTTAAAATCGGCTCGAGTCGCTATGGACCTTTCACAACAGCAGCTGGCTGATTTGGTAGGGGTATCAAGGCAGACAATCTCTTTGATTGAAAAAGGAGATTATAATCCAACCATTAATCTATGTATTGCAATATGTAAAGTATTGCATAAGACGCTAGATGAATTGTTTTGGAATTAGTTGTTGGAAAACTACTACCTTTCTTGAAAAAGATTATCCGTTGAAGAAAGATTATCTAAAGATATGGGAACATTATTGGATAGTCTTTTTTATTTTAGGACTTTGTGTTGATTAGTCTCAATGCGATTGGATTGGAGACTTTTTTCTATAAAAATTTAGTATTTATATTTATCTAGATGGATATTATGTACAGTATTAGCATAAAGTAAATGAATAAAAAAATTAGAAAACGATTTGGTGAATAAGATGTTGCGAATGATTAATTTGGTTAATTACGATTCAGAACTTGAGCGCTTTACTGATAAAGAAGATCTAATTCAGTTTTATTCCAAGTATGAGATAGATGGGATTGAATTACAAAAAGTACAGGAATTACAGGAAAAATATTTGCATCCGGATATGATTATTGGAATGCATCTTTCGTTTTATAATACGTGGGTGGATTTTTACAAAGGTGACATGGATAAGGTTTTAAATGAATATGGAACCATGGAAGTAGTGGAACAAATCTATGGTGGTACAGACAAATCTGCCATACTTAAAGCATATAAAGAACAATTAGAGTTCGCGGACCGCATTGGTGCTAAGTATGTTGTATTTCATATTTGTGATGTATCGGTTGAAGAAACTTTTACTGGCAGATTTATTCATTCAGATGAGGAGGTTATTGATGCTTCCTGTTCATTAATAAATGAGCTATTGGATGGGAAGTCTTATCAGTTTGACTTCTTAATGGAGAATCTTTGGTGGCCAGGTTTAAATTATAAGAATCCGTTAATGGCAAAACGTCTAATTGATGGGGTGAATTATACTAAAAAAGGACTTATGCTTGATACTGGACATCTTATGAATACGAATCAAGAGTTAAAGACACCAAAGGATGCTTTACAATATATTAGAAAAGTTATGAAAGAACACAGTTCGATTAAGGAATATATTAAAGGGATTCATCTACACCAGTCTTTGTCAGGGGAAAATGCAAAAAGAATGCGTAGTAGCAAAATTGAGCTGAAACAGGACTATTGGGAGCGTATGTATCAGTTATATGAATATATCTTTAGTCTGGACGAACACAAACCTTTTGTCTGTGAAGGTGTGAAAGAGTTCATAGAGGAAATAAATCCAAAATATCTCACATATGAACTCATTACCCGCAATCGTGAAGAGCATGAAACTTATTTAAAACAAATAAGCACCATATATGATTGAAGTAGCCCCTATACATGTGGTGTAGATGTAAATTTACAATTAAAATGAAGTTTATATAATACACAAAAAGCAAATTTAATATTGACACATATGGAAATATATGCTATCTTATACAGAACTTAAAAACAAAAGGCAAGGAAGAGAAATAGTATATATCGTGGAAGTTTCAGAGAGAGGATGAAAGGTGCGAATCCTTACAGAAATGATATAGAAGCAGTCTTGGAGCTGTGAACCGAACAGAGTAATCTAAGTAGATTTCACCGGATTTCCACCGTTATAGGGAAAAAGTATCGGAGCAATCCCGTACTGGTGAGAGCAGAGTAAAATCTGAAATTAGGTGGTAACACGGACAGAATAGTTCGCCCTAAGCTAATCTTTATTAGCTTGGGGCTTTTTTGTTTTTAAGGACATTAAAAATTGAAAGGAGTATTGCTATGACCGCAAATGAGTTACGAAAAATGTATGTTGACTATTTTAAAGAAAGGGGACATCAAGAGATAGCGTCTGCATCCCTTCTTCCAGAAAATGATCCGACTGTGTTATTTACTACTGCAGGAATGCATCCTCTAGTTCCATATCTATTAGGGGAGAATCATCCAAAAGGAACACGTCTTGTCAGTGTTCAAAAATGTGTACGAACAGGGGATATTGATGAGGTTGGAGATGATACGCATTTGACGTTTTTTGAAATGCTTGGTAATTGGTCTTTGGGAGAATATTTCAAAGAGGAATCTATTTCTATCAGTTATGATTTTCTAACAACATGTCTTAACATACCGAAAGAAAAGCTTGCAGTTACCGTCTTTGAGGGGGATGAACTGGTACCGCGTGATGAGGAAGTTTCACAAACGTGGAAAAGTAAAGGTTTACAGGATAATCAGATATTTTACTATGGACGTGAGGAAAACTGGTGGGGGCCTGCTGGTCAGACAGGACCATGTGGAACAGATACAGAAATATTCTATGATATGGGTAAACCGTCATGTGGTGTAAACTGTGGGCCTGCATGCGATTGCGGAAAATATGTTGAGATATGGAATAATGTTTTTATGCAATATCATAAAAAGCCAGATGGAAGTTATGAAGAAATGAAGCAGAAAAATGTTGATACGGGAATGGGATTTGAACGAGTATTAACAATTTTAAATGGATACACAAATGTATATGAAACTGAACTTTTTTTACCGGTTAAAAATAGGTTAGATGAAATCATAGAAGCAAATGAAGCAAAGCTATCAGAAAAAAGTAAACGCATTATATGTGAACATATAAGAGCAGTTACATTTCTATTAGGTGATCCGAAAATGATAGTTCCTTCAAATTCGGAACAAGGTTATATCTTGAGAAGACTAATTCGAAGAATGATTCGTCATTTGAAACAAGTAAGTATTGAGAATAATGTGCTATGCAAGTTATCTAAAGTTATTGTTGAACAGTATGGAAGTATCTACGTAGAGTTAAGAGAAAATGAATTATTCATTATGGAGCAGCTAGAAAAGGAGTATGACTTATTTAGTAAAACATTAGATAGGGGACTGAAAAATGCAAAGCTTTATTTTGATCAAGTTGGAGAGGAAAAGATACTAAACGGTGAACTTTCCTTTAAACTATATGATACCTTTGGCTTTCCAATAGAGTTTACGATTGAGCTGGCATCAGAGATGGAAATCACTGTAGATGTTGAAGCTTATAATCAGAAATTTGCAGAGCATCAGAAAAAATCCAGACAGGGAGCAGAGGTTAAATTCAAGGGAGGCTTGTCGGATCATGGGGAGCAGACGACAAGACTTCATACGGCAACACACCTTTTAAATGGGGCATTACGAACCGTTCTAGGAACTGATGTTTTTCAAAGAGGAAGCAATATTACAGAAGAAAGGTTACGGTTTGATTTTTCATTTCATAGAAAGCTAACGAAGGAGGAACTTGAAGAGGTCGAAAGAATTGTCAATGAAGCCATTCGTAATCAAATTGATGTGCTATGTGAAGAAATGACGGTGAAGGAAGCAAAAGAATTAGGAGCTGTTGGTATCTTTGAGGACAAATATGGAGAAGTCGTAAAAGTGTATATGATTCCTGGATACTCTAAAGAAATATGTGGAGGACCACATGTAAAAAATACTTCTGAGCTTAAATCATTTCGGACTGTAAAGGAAGAAGCATCCTCAGCTGGTGTTAGACGAATTAAAGCTGTGATCGGAAGTAACTAGAATAAGAAAAAAGCTTGTAGGCTAAAAGATATACTACTCTGTCTGCAAGCTTTCATCTTATTAAGAGCGAAAGACAAAATAAATAGGGTATTCTGATGAATAGTACTTGAAATTTATGGGAAATAATAGTATAATAACGATTGTATGTTACTTAAAACGTTCAGTTAAAGGAGGAATTATAATATGACAAAGAATACATGGATGGTGAATTATAATTAACTGAATAGGGGCATATCTATCTTAGTGGAAAGCTAGATAATGCCATTTTTTAAGTACCTTTATGAATACTGTTGACTACGGGACGCATGTTTGGTGTGTCTTTTTTTGTGCGCGAAAATAGCCATAACAAGTAGAGATGAAGCTACTTGTTATGGCTATTTTTATGCCTAAAAGCAGATCAGACATTTTTGAAAGGAAAGGTGATTAGTGTATGATAACAATGAATCAATTTATGGGAAGAAAATTTATAGGAAATCAATAGTCATGTGAAAAAAAGGAGATTATAATTTGAAGAGATTACGTTATTATATATTAAATATGAGCCCAAGTAATGAAAACTATGAAGAAATGTATGAAGGCAGTATGCTAGAGACATTTATTGATAAAGACGCAACTAATCACAATCATGCAGTCTATTGGGATGATGAGATTGGATATGAAATTACAAAAAGCAATCGACTTGATTTGTCAAAGCCTACCGTTACGATTCACATTCCGATGAAGAATTTACAGATTACTGATACAAGCACAGCAGTACTTGATTATATCTTTCGCTCCTTTATTCCTTATATTAAGATGCTAAATGAGCTAAATGATAATCGAAAACGGACGGATAAAGAAAATGGTCATTATTATATTTATGAGCCGAATCATAAGGTGCTTAAGAGGAATGTAATCAGTGCAAATATGATTTCTCAGAAGTATTATACCAATCCAACGAAGAACACGATCATTCCGATAGATGGTGCTGGAGATGTACCAGTTTATCTATGTGCCAGCATTATGATTCAGGTGCAGTTACCGATAGGTAAGCATAAAAAGTCGGTGCAAATGCTAACAAAGGATTTACCGGATACCGTGAATCGATTTATTGAGGAGTTTCATAAGGAAGGGGCTTATGAAGCATTAGAACTAGCAAAGAAGCAAGAAGCAATCAGAACGTGGTTAAAGGAAAATAGATGCCTCGCATTTGTTGCGAATGGGAGCATACTACCAAGGGAAAAGGGAAGTGACTTGCCAATGCTAGATGCAATTCCATTTCAATCAACGAAAGAGGATGAGGTAGAAATCATTGGAATCAAGGGAATGGTATTTAAAAAAGGCGTTACTGTTATTACTGGTGGCGGATATTCAGGAAAAAGTACTCTGCTAGATGCGATTAGTGCAGGTATTTATAATCACATTTCAGGAGATGGAAGAGAGTTTGTGATAACAGATGCTTCCGCAATGAAAATCTCAGCAGAGGATGGAAGAAGTATCCGTCACGTGAATTTGTCGCCATTTATTAAATGGATTCCTGGTGGAAATCCCGTGGATTTTTCTACAGAGCATGCCTCGGGTTCGACTTCGCAAGCAGCGAATATAATGGAAGCAATTAATTGGGGATGTAAGGCATTAATGATTGATGAAGATAAATCTGCCACGAACTTTATGATTCAAGATCCGATTATGAAAGCACTCATTGAGAAAGAGCCAATCACACCATTTGTAGAACGTGTTCAGGAGTTATATAAGCAAAGAGGAGTATCAACAATTCTTGTCATAGGGGGGAGTAGTGAGTATCTTTCGGTTTCGGATCGAATTTATATGATGACGGATTATCAGATTCATCAAGTGACTGAAGATGCAAAACAATTCAGAGAGCAGTGTGCCTATCAGGTTAAGGAAGAGAAGGAATTCATGGTTGGGCTAGCGGACTGGTCTAATACAGTACAGATGGATGCGAACTATTTAACGACTTATCCAGACGGATCTTCAACAGAGGTTTTAAAGGTATCAGACTTAGGATTCCTTTTTTTAGGAGAAGAACAGATAGATATCCGCATGATTCATGATATTGTCTCTATTCCACAACTAAATGCAATCGTATTTTTATTGCGGAAGCTGATTAATCGGGTGAATCCAATGGAGCGTTTTCAGAAGTTTTCTTTAGAGAAATTAGAGAAGGAAGAGATCGAACCCAAGTGGATTCACGTAGAAAATGAGGTTACGGAGTTATTAGCTAATGTTATGGAGGAAGGTTTAGAGTCTACTTATTCTCCGTTTTTCACTGAATGCGGTAGATGGATGGATCTGCCGAGAAAATATGAAGTGTTAGCAGTGCTTAGCAGAATGAGGATGCAATACTATAGGTGAAAAATTAATCTTTCTTTTCTCTGCGCAGGAAGGTAATTAAGGTAGTACTTGGTAAAATTGAGCTTTTTATAAAACTGATAAGCTTTGACAAGGTATTATCAAGTATTTAAGAGTAAAAAAATTTAGAAATAGGCTTATATAGATGTTATTGCATTTATATAAGCTTATTTTGGATAATAATTGAAAAATAGCTGATATTTTACAATTAAATGGTTAATTAAATATCAAAATTGCATAATACGACAAAATGTGCTACAATAACATTATAAGAAAAGTATTATCACTCAATTACAGAGCGAATAATTTGATAATTTTAATATAGAACATGGAGGTAAGTTATGAATATACAATTACAAAACAAATATAAATTATATATCAATGGTGAATGGAAAGATGCATCGGACGGTGCGACTATTAAAACTTACAATCCTTCGAATGGAGAATTTTTAGCTGAAATCGCAGATGCTACTAATAATGATGTTGATGAAGCGATTGCAGCTGCTAGAGAAGCTTTTAAAACATGGGGCAAAACAACTCCTGTTGAAAGAGCTGCCGTATTGAATAAGATAGCAGACATCATCGATGAAAATGCTGAATTTTTAGCAACAGTTGAAACTATGGATAATGGAAAACCAATTAGAGAAACAACTGGTGCAGATATTCCTTTAGCAGCAGATCATTTTAGATATTTTGCAGGGGTTATTAGAGCAGAAGAGGGTACCTCTACTATGATAGATGAAAATACTCTCAACTTAATTCTCAGAGAGCCAATCGGCGTGGTTGGTCAAATTGTTCCATGGAACTTCCCATTTTTAATGGCAGCTTGGAAGTTAGCTCCAGTACTTGCAGCAGGTGATGTTAGTGTATTTAAACCATCTAGTACAACCTCACTTAGCGTATTGGAATTAATGAGATTAATTGAAAATGTTGTACCAAAAGGAGTAATTAACATTGTCACTGGTAAAGGTTCTAAGAGCGGTGAATATTTACAACATCACAAAGGACTCGATAAGCTAGCATTTACTGGTTCCACAGAAGTCGGTAGAGAAGTTGGAATTTCCGCTGCACAGAATCTGATACCTTCCACACTCGAACTTGGCGGTAAGTCCGCAAACATTTTCTTTAGTGATGCAGATATGGATATTGCGTTAGAAGGTATCCAATTAGGTATCTTATTTAACCAAGGACAAGTTTGCTCCGCAGGATCAAGAATTTTTGTTCAAGAAGATTTCTACGACGAATTTATAGAAAAAGCAATTGCTGCTTTTGAAAAAGTAAAAGTAGGAAATCCACTGGATCCAACAACACAGATGGGTGCTCAAGTAAGTGAGCAACAATTAAAGAAGATTTTAAGCTATGTTGAGATCGGTAAAAATGAAGGTGCAAAAGTTGCAACAGGTGGCGAACGATTCGTAGAAGGTGACGCTGTCAACGGTTACTTTATGAAACCTACTTTATTAGTAAATGTAACAAACGATATGAGAGTTGCTAGAGAGGAAATCTTTGGACCAGTAGGTGTTGTTATTAAATTTAAGACTATCGATGAAGTGATTGACATGGCAAACGATAGTGATTATGGTTTAGCTGGTGGTGTATTTACAAAAGATATTAATAAGGCAATTAAAGTTGCTAGAGGTATTAGAACTGGACGTATCTGGGTAAATACCTATAATATCTTCCCAGCTGGAGCATCATTTGGTGGTTATAAAGATTCTGGTATTGGTAGAGAAACACACAAGGTAATACTCGATCATTATAGTCAAATGAAGAATATTATTATAAATCTAGCTGAAAAGCCAGGTGGAATGTATAGATAATAGGGAACGATACGTTTACCCAGCGTTGTAAAAGGTGAATAATAATATCTTGGAGTAAAGCTCCATCAAAGTAAAAAAAACTGTAAAAAATCAGGGAAGAATTTCGTTAGCGATTTTCTTCCCTGATTTTATGTAAATTTTTCTTATACCTAAATAAAATCGACACTTAAACTTACTAATTAATTAAATATCAAAAAATTGCTTAAGAGTTTTATATTCCGAATTGTCAAATAAATCTAAATTCCCATCTGTTCCAATTTTAATATTATCTCTACATTTCTTTAACCTTGCCAGCATAGGCATTATAATTGTTGTTCCATGATTAATAAAATCATATAATTCGTTTTCTTTCGCTGGTATTTTATAGCCTTTTGAAGAACTAGCTATAATAACACCTTCATCTCTTAATTTTGCAATAATACGTGTGCGAAAATATTGCATACTAACAGCTTTTCCTGTTCGATATTTCAAATTGTTGATAAGTTCTGTTGTAGGTATATATTTTCTTGTATCGTTATTTAAAAATTTAGAACATAGATACTTTAATACTATAACTTGATTCATCTGATCTTCATCTGCTGGCTTTTCATATTTACATAAAAATCCTTGAATATGCCTCAAACATATATCTGATATTTCATTGTTATGTTCCTCTGATAGAGTGCTTTTCTCAATAATATACTTTGATATTATCCTCGGAAAATGTTCAATGCGGATTATTTTTTTATCCAATATCTTTAAATAATCGGGAGCATCTTCTTTTTTAGCTTTTTCATACTCAAAAGATATTGTTCCACTAATAAAACCGGCTAACTGGATAAGAACATTGTTCTTGCTGTCTTCAAAATAAAATTCTCTTTCACCAAATAAATTCGGTATGTCTTCATTATCTCTTACATAATTGCAAAAGCTTTTCATATAATCATTACCGCCTATTTCATCCGCACATACAACTAATTTTTTGAAGGCATAACGTAATTCTTTATGTACTAAATTATTTACAAATTTATAAAATGACTCTTTATACATGAGACCACTATCATTGAATATTTTTTGCTTATCAACAACTACAGAAAATATTTTGAAATCACTCTTCATTAATTCATCCAATATTTTTAGTCTTCTTGCATGGTTTTTAGCTACCGATGATGATTTTATTTCTCCTGTTTGAAAATATTTTTTTCGTATAGCTTCTACTTCGTTTTTGACTGCATTTAATTTAGCTTCGGTTATCAACACTGCAGTAACTATGAAGTACGTTGAGACTCCATCTTGGTCAAAGTTAAAACCATGATTACCCGATTCATCAGTAAAAGCGTACATAACTTCCAATACCACACCTCCCTACTAAAATTTAATCTAATAACTTAATTTATAAAGCATTTATTAACGCTGCTTACTTCCTCATAAAAGCATATTTTGCATAACTTTTAAAACGATCTTAGTACTCTTTGAATAAGTAAAATATAAATTCACTTATAAAATGTGTATCTGGTTCAATGATTACTAATACATTATATTTTCCATATTGGAAACATGCTCTCTTAGTAGATATTTATAAATTTTTAATTGGAATAAGAATAATTAATAAATCATTATTTATAAATCAGTATTAATAGGTTGCTACTTTTATGATAATACATATTATACCTTTTATCAACATAATTGTAAGAATATCCCATTTTTTCTTATTAGACTTATTAGTATACGAAGAGTTAAATTTACCATATACTGAAGTTGTTTATTATAATATAATACAAGGACAAGAAGAATTTATAAAGAAGGAAAAGCAATGATAAATGAATCAATCCAACAGATATTAATAATATTAGATAAGGAATACGGAACCACCAAGGAAGGATTTTTACACTACGCAGATTGGCAACTATTACTCGCCATCATGCTAAGTGCGCAAAGTACGGATAAACAAGTAAATGAGGTGTTACCGGGTTTGTGGAATAGATTTTCTTCTATCTGTCAAATGGCAGAAGCACCAGTAGAGGAAATAGAAGATCAGATTAGATCAATTGGGTTATATAAGAGTAAAGCTAAGAATATGAAGCAATGCTGTAAACAAGTCATCGATGAGTATGGTGGTAAAGTTCCAACAACCATTAATGAATTAGTAAAGTTATCTGGAGTTGGAAGAAAGTCAGCTACTTTATTTTTAGCAGACGCTTATGATATACCAGGGGTAACGGTGGATACCCATGTTTTGAGAATTGCAAAGCGACTCGGCTGGGCGGAAGGAAAAAATCCAGTACAAGTGGAGCAAGAATTGATGAAGATACTTCCGAAAGAAAACTGGAATCGTATTAATTTTCAATTAATCTATCATGGGCGGAGTGTATGTACTGCAAGAAAATGTTATTGCGAACGATGTTTATTAAACCAATGGTGTGAAAAGAAAAGATGTTGCTATAGATATTGATGAGTCTTTAATAAGGGTGTATAAACCAATAATGAGAAATATGATACCTCCAATTAACATACCTATCATGTTATAACCACTCCTTTATTAGACTAAATTCTTAATTATGTACAAATAATAATTACTTCACTTAGTATACAATTGAATACTGTGTATGGGGATATTATACATATTAAATTAAAATCAATATGTTAATCATTAGAATCCAAAATTTAGATATGGAAATAGAAAATGAGATTTAAGATTCTTCGCAATGTTATATCTTGGATGTAGGGCAAAACGTAACTAGTAATAAGTTAGTAACAATGAATAACAATGAATCATACATAAAAGTTAGTATCAATGAATACATAAATTGACATAATAGGGTAATTATGTTATCATATATAGAAATATACGTAAAGAGAGGTACTCCGATGAAGCGTTGTCTGTGATTGATACAACTGAATATTTATATATATAACCATGCTTTACACATGGTTAGTTGTTGTGGAAAATCGTAGACAAATAAATTACATTGCTTTAGGAGAACTTCAAAGTTCGTATATGATTAATAAACTTACAGCTGGTGGCTGTTAAGTGAATCATATACTTTATTTCTGCATGTATTTATATGTTTATTAGACCTTTTCCAAACACGGAGAAGGTTTTTTTATTACTGAAAATTAGGAGAATATAGATATGGTTTATCAAATGAAAAATGCTATTATCGGATATCCAGGAAACAGATTGTTAGATGGTGTTTCTATGGAAATTAAAAATACAGAAAAGATTGCGATTGTAGGGAGAAATGGTTGCGGTAAGACAACATTATTACAAGTGATTGCCGGTAAACTAGAAGTAGATAATTTAGATAGTGATGAAGAGTTTTTCATACAAGCAGATGGGGCACCTAGTATTGGATATTTAGAACAGATCAGTTTCGAAAAAGAATCAATTACCGTAAGAGAAGAATTGCTAAAGGTGTATGAGGAAATCTTTACTTTACGAGATAAGATGAGTGAATTAACAGGTCTTATGAAAGTGGATTCGAGTGAGAAACTACTGGAGCAATATGCAAAGGTTTCTGATAAATTTGAGAGCCTTGGCGGTTATTCCTATCAATATGAGATAGAGCAGATATTTACAAAGTTTGGTTTTGAATTGCCAGATTTTGATCGTGAAATACAAACTTTTTCAGGTGGGCAAAAAACTAGAATCGCATTAGTTAAATTACTTCTTAGTAAGCCGGACATTATGTTACTAGATGAGCCAACCAACCACTTAGATATGCCAATGATTGAGTGGTTAGAAGGTTACCTTAAAAAGTATAATCATGCAGTGGTTATAGTTTCTCATGATCGTATGTTCTTGGACAGAATTGTGGATGTAACTTATGAGATCGAACACAAAAAGATGAAACGTTACCCTGGTAATTATACAGAATTTTTGAAACGTAAGCGTCTCGATTATGAGAAACTATGCAAAGATTATGAAGCCCAGCAAAAAGAAATTGAGAGATTAACAATATTTATTGAAAAGTGGAAGAACACGCCGACGAAAGTATCTATGACACGTTCTAAGCAAATGCAGATTGCTCATATGGTTAAGATTCCAAAACCACTGCGTTTTGATACAAAAGCTATGCATGCGAAGCTTCAGCCCAATATAGAATCTGGAAAAGAGGTTCTAACAGTGAAAGAGTTAAAGATAGGCTATGAAGAAGTGTTAGCAAGTGTTTCTCTTAATTTAAGGAAGGGGCAAAAGCTTGCAGTCATTGGTGAGAATGGGAAAGGGAAGTCGACGTTATTAAAGTCTGTTGTTGGACAGATAGATACCCTTGGAGGAACGTTTAAGTTTGGTAGGGATGTAGACTGGGTTTATTTTGATCAGGAGCTTCTTAATTTAGATGAGAGTAAAAACGTGATTGATGAGTTTTGGGATGCATATCCAAAGCTAACGCAAACAGAAGTAAGAACCATATTAGGAAATTTCCTATTTACTGGTGATGATGTATTTCAGCCATTAAGTCAGCTATCCGGAGGCGAAAAGGTTCGACTTTCCTTAGCAAAATTAATGAAACGACAGGCGAATTTAATGATTCTTGATGAACCAACCAATCACTTGGATATGATAGGAAAAGAGATGTTAGAATCGATGTTGAAAAGCTATCAGGGAACTCTTCTTTTTGTATCACATGATCGATATTTTGTACGTAGTGTTGCAGATAATTTACTCATTTTTGAGAACGGGGAGGTCAATTATTATCCATATGGTTATGAAGAATATCTTGAGAAAAAAGAAAAGAACTTGATAAGTGACACAAGTAATCTTAGAGATGAGAATAAGGATAAATTATCAGAGAGTACAACTTGCTTACAAAATACGATGACAAGCGAGCAGATATCTTATCTTAATGGGAAGGAAAAAGCAAAGAGGGAACGGAGATTAGTTCAGCTAGAAAATGAGATCTCCGATTCAGAAGAAAAAATCAATAAGCTAAAACTTAAGTTTAGTGATCCTGAAATAGCTACGGATTATCAAAAGCTTAGTGAACTTCAAGAAATTATTAATAAGGAAGAGCAAATTCTAAATGATTTGCTGATAGAGTGGGCAGGCTTGGTCTAAGAGAAAATCAGATAAAATACTCAGAGGTTATTGTTATTTGGGTGATAGGACAGTTGATGAGGAGGACAGAAGAAAGTAATGCCAGCTCAAAAGGGTAGAACTTCTTGAGCTGGTAAAACGAGTACTTATTTATATTCTTTTCTTTCTAAAAGTAGTCGCAAAAATAGCTGGTTTTTTATATTTTCAAATCAAATATTAAGAAATCTTAAAACATTTATGCAGCAACATTTAAACATTTTTCTTTATGATCAATGTAAATAAAATGTTGGAGGTTAGTATAAATGTTTTTGTTAGAGTATATAAAAAATCCAAGATATATTGGAGCAATAGCGCCAAGCGGTAAATATTTAGCCTATAGAATGATTCGTGAGATAGATTTTAAAAATGCAAAATATATTATAGAATATGGACCAGGAACCGGCGCATTTACAGAAAAAATTCTTTCTAGAGTAAATAATAATACAATCGTTATATTAATTGAAAGAAACAAAGAATTTTATAACAGTTTAAATAAGCTTTACGGTTATAAAAAGAACGTGATAATAGTAAATGATAGCGCAGAAAACATTGATATTATACTAAAAAGATATTCGGTTAGTGAGGTTGATTATATTGTTTCTGGCATACCTTTTGCATCATTACCGAAAAATGTCTCAAGGCGCATCTTAATGAAAACATCAGATTTGTTAAAGCATAGAGGAAAATTTATTACTTTTCAATATACACTTTTCAAATTGAGATTTATTAAAAAATATTTTAGAGAGGTCAATTATTCTAAAGTATTTATAAATTTTCCACCAGCGTATGTTTTAACGTGTGAAGAGGGGAGTTATGAAAAAAAATATATTAATAGTTGATGATGATAAAGACATTAGTGAGCTTATTGCCGTATATTTAAAATCAGAAGATTATTACGTTGATAAAGCTTGTAGTGGACTAGAAGCTCTACAATTAATAAAAGAAAATAACTTTGATTTGGTAATATTAGATATTATGATGCCAAAAATGGATGGTTTAGAGACTTTGATTCATATAAGAAAAGATTTTAATATGCCGATTATTTTTCTTACTGCAAAAAATCAGGAAATAGACTTGATTAGGGGCTTATCCTTAGGTGCCGACGATTATATCTCAAAACCTTTTAGCTCGATGGAATTGATTGCTAGAGTGAAAGCTCAACTAAGAAGATATACGATATTTAATAATCTAGATAATAATGACATTTCGATTGGAGAATTAGTTTTAAGTCTTGATATGCATAGGGTGACGGTGGCAGGAAAGGAAGTCAAATTGACACCAACTGAATATAAAATATTAGAATTATTCTGCAGAAATAAAAATATCGTATTTAGTGTTGAACAAATCTATGAAAATATTTGGAGAGATAAATTTGCAGTTGGTGATACGTCAATTATGGTCCATATTACAAAACTTAGGCAAAAAATTGAAAAAGATCCAAAGAATCCTGAGTATATAAAAACGGTCTGGGGAGTTGGTTATAAAATATGAAGAGAAAAGCATATAATTCTTTAGCTGTAAAAGCATTAGGAGCTGTAATTCTTGGCATCGTAGGTTGTTTTATCGTGATGGTATCGTGTTTTAAATTTTATTCTATTATTTTATATAAAAATGCTATGTCATGGGATAACGAATATAATATATTATTTCTTTCATTCATCTTTATTGTTACGATAAGTTCATTTATATTAATATTCTTATTGCTTGTGAACAGAAGGCTTAAATATTTTAAATACATCATAAATTCAGTAAAAAAAATAGATTCCTTGAAATACTTAAGTCAACTAGAGGAGAAAGGAAATGATGAATTTACTGAGTTAGCTCAGAATATAAACATAATGAATAAAAGATTGCAAGATACATTTATGAAGGAAAAAGAAATAGAAGACTCTAAATATGAATTAATAACTTCCGTTTCTCATGATTTAAAGACCCCATTAACATCAATTATAGGATATTCAGATTTATTAAACAAGCATGGTTACGAAGATGAGCTAACTAGGGATGAATATATTTCCATAGTATATAACAAGAGTCTAAGACTAAAAGATTTAGTTAATGAATTATTTGAGTATACTAAATTAACAGGTAACGATGTGAAGCTTGACCTTAAAAGGTTTAACGTTTCTGCATTAATTAATCAAATAGCAGGAGAAAGCATTATTGATTTTAATGAAAAAGATGTAGAGCTAGTATTGATAAATCCCTATAAAGAATTGTACTCGAATATAGATGTTAAATTAATTTCAAGAGTTTTTGAAAATATAATAAAAAATGCTGAGAAGTATAGTATTTCTCATTCTACTTTTAAAATAATTGTAGAAAGTAGCGAGGAGTATATTGAAATTCATTTTATGAATAAATGTAAAGACATAGAAGAAATTGAAATAAATAAGGTTTTTGAGAAATTCTATAGATTAGATAGTGCTAGAAGTAGTGAAAAAGAAGGTTCTGGCTTGGGATTAACAATCTCAAAGAAGATCATAGAGCTGCATCATGGAATTTTGGAGGCTGGAAAGCAAGGTGATAATTTAGTATTTAATATTAGATTAGATAGAATATAGGAGATTGATTTGCTGAACCAATTATTTGTATTAAGCTTGATATATTAGATACCGTACTTTTTATACATCGATAACTTGTATATACCGAAGTTCATAAGATTTAATAAAAAAACATATTCAGAAACTTATAATATAATTTTACAGAAGATTTCCCCTCTTATTAGCGAAGCGAAAGGGGGGACACATCTTCGTCTCAGTGGGTATTCAAGTTCCCACTGAGATAGTAGCAGAGTTGCTGTAAGGTTACAAGGAAGTAGCGAAGCAGATTCTGAATATCCGTTTGACACAGTTCCCTTGAAATGTTTTACTATCTATTCTTAATTACCTCCACAGCCATCTACTACTAGATCTGCTCTTTCATACGGTTTATGTTCCATCATATATTTATCTTCTGCTACCATCCAAATTTTCTCCCATATATCTTTTGCTTCTACGCCATCACGTTCAAGACCTCTTTTTAGCCGTAAATCTTTTGGACAATCAACGAAAATTTTAAAATCATAAAAATCATCTAATTCTTTTCTTGTTGAATATACACCTTCGATAATTACAATTCCACCAATGCCTACTCTGTGCCACTCGCTTAATGAGTCAGAACACCAATCATATCGTTGATATTTTACTTCTTGATTATTTGCTAATGGTACTAACACTTGCTTTCTTAATCTTTGCCAGTCAACATCTGCACCAATAGGCTTTTCTTCTGATGTTCCATTTATTCTTGAACATGATGGTAAATAAAAATCATCCATATGTACAATTGTTATTTTGGGACTTAATTTTTCAACTTCTTTTGCAAATGTACTTTTTCCGGAACCTCCACAGCCATCCACTCCCACTAAAAGGGTAGACTGCTTTCTTTGTAAATTTTCCATGACGTTCAATAATTGTTCAAATGACGTAAATGTTCCTCTAATACTTTTATAATTCATAACTAATTAATCCTTCCATCAAGGTATTATTTATAATTAACTACAACGTTATACCAATCACATTCTACCTATATACTAATCATAACATTATTTACAAAGCTAAATCAATTTTCAACATAGCTTTTGATTAAACATATAAATGATTTGATAATAAAATGGATGGTTAGCATGAAACCAGTAATACTCTTTTTAAAACAGCAAAAAAGTATACTTCATAAGGATTGGTAAACAATATTATTGTAAGTAAAGTTTATCATAATGAAATACAGAAAGAGGTAGAATTATGAAGAATATAAATTCAAATGCTAGTAATAAAAAGAATGCTGGTAAAGGAAATGGAAATTCTATAATCCATAAAAGCACTGATTATAATTCAAATGATTATGTAAGCGGAGATGAAACTCCTACTTCATCAGGTCACAAGTTTAGTAAAAACACACAGAATATTGATGATAAATTAAAATAAATAATCCACCATCAGCTTCATATTTCAAAGATTTTTTGTAAGTGTAATACTTATACCATAAAGGAAAGTGAGAAATTCATGAAAAGATACTTGGCGATTCCAATGGATATGTATTACAATATAAATAAAAAGAAAGATAAGAAGGAATGTATCAATGAAAAAAATATTACTATTCCAAATGGACAACCCTTTGAAAGTGAAGCAGGCGATTGCAACAATGCGCTTACGTGTTGAGTCAATACCAAATGAAAAGTTTAATATAACAATAGATAGCCTCATTAATGGAAGTAAAGAAGAGGAAGCCCCTTATAGTGGTGAAATACCACAAGGCAGTCTTTTGCTAATGTGTGGACTTAACAATACAGAAATTGATCAGGTGTTATATCGATTGAGAAGTCAGAAAATAACCACAACTTATAAAGCAGTCCTAACACAAACCAACCAAGGTTGGAATGCTTTAGAGCTATACAAGGAAATGGAGAAAGAAAGACAAGAAATCGAAGCAAGGAAGAATAATTAGATGAGAAAGATAGGGCTGATATATCAAATTTGATGTATCGGCTCTATCTATTTTTATTGTATGGATTAGATAGTTAAGCTTTATTCATGAAAGGAAAAATTCGAGATGCTTATTTTTTCTTGCGAGTGATTTTAAAATAATAAAATGAAGTAGTTGCGAACCCTTTCTATCACGATATTAGAAATGAGCGCATATTGTATAAGGTGAGTATCTATAGAATTAGGAGCAATTATGGAGTATTACGTTATTTCGTCATTGGAAATTCATTTGTTTTTTGCAAGAATAATGAAAGAACATGCTTTATTCTTAGAAGTTGGCTTTACACAAGCTAATTGTGATTGCAAGGCAGAAGCCAGATTTTTTAGGGAAGCTTTTGAAGATTTATTGAATCAGGTAGTTTGTTGTAGTGAGGGTATTGTAGGACCTTGTATATTTGAGTCAGGAGAAGTAGTTACGGATTATACACTTTGTTCTGAATTACAAACTGCAAAACTTACTGGTACTTGTATCAACACAAATATAACAAAACGACAATTAGAGTTTTTGAATAGTTGCATGAATCAACAACAAAGATGTATAGACAGAAGCTTAGTTAATGCTGTAAGGCAAATTAATTGTCGTAGCCTAGAGTTATTACAAGGATTGATTTGCCTAAAAGAGAGAGTTCTTAATAGTGTATTAAATTGTTGTATGTTTACTATGAATTATCCTCTTCTCATTGAGCATATTCTACGTGAAGCAAAATTATATGAAAAATATATCATGTATTTAGAGAGCGGGAACGAATGTGATTTAGAAGATCTAAAAGATGATGAGCTGTTCTGGAATCAAATAATGATGGAACATGCGCTATTTATTAGGGGACTGTTAGATCCTACTGAAAATGATTTGATTATGCAAGCAGATGATTTTGCAAGTGTATATGCAGATTTATTAGATGAAGCTAGTACAATGACTGAAAGGACAATGGGAGATTTGACTTGTAGAACCCTAGAAGAGACGATAAAATATCGTGATTTTAAGCTTGCAGGAACAAAAGGTATCAATGATTGTGAGATTCGTAGCATAATTCTTCCGTTATTAGCAGATCATGTTTTAAGGGAAGCAAATCACTATATTAGAATATTGGAACAGGATGTATGCCATTAGATTATTCAAATGATCGTAGTCATAGACAAAGATTTATAAAAGTCACTTGGTTGTAGAAATAAAGATTTAGTTTAGAAAAAATGTTAGGTATGCCGGAGCTCGAAATATCCTCGTAGCTTCGGCATTTTTGATAATATGTGCCTATGTAAATCTTTTACGACTTAAACACCATAACATAATCTTAGCTCATGGAATATCAAATCTATCTTGCTACATACATAAAATCAGTATAAAATAAAGAATATAGAAAAATGTGGTAAAAGATAGATTAGAATAAAAGTTATGATACGGTTATGGAAAAGAAGAGGGAAGTATTATGGCAAAAATATTAGTAGTAGATGATGAAGTAATGATTAATGATATGATAAAAAGAAATAGATCAGGCATACGATGGAAAAGAAGCGTTACAGATGATAGAAGAGCGTAACTACGATTTAATTCTACTTTGTTGCAGGTAATGTATCGGAACCATATGATTCTTACACCATCGTATTGGCAACTTCTATGGAGAATGTTATAAATTCAAGACAAACGATGATTCGACTTATGATAGGACTGGATTTCTTATTTATGCTTTTACTGGCAGTAATTCTATTTATAATCTTTGTTGCATTAAAAGAAAATATATGTCATCATAGGAAGATAAGAATCTATTTTGAAAAAATAATTTTATAGATATCTAAGAGAGTTATTAGGAGAAGAACTATGATGATAGTAAATAAAGAAAAATGTATTGCATGTGGTCTGTGCATAAACGATTGTCCTGCAAGATGTATAACATGGAAAGATAACAAGGCGTTTGTCGTAAATAAAATATGCATTGAATGCGGACATTGTATAGCTATATGCCCTAAGTTCGCCGTTTCAACAGAAGAAGATAAAATGAAGGAAGTTATCCCCTATAAGGAAGAAACCTTTCATATAGAACCGGAAAATCTTTTAAATTTTATTAAATTCAGAAGGTCAATTAGGCAATTTAAAGATCAAGAGGTGGAGATAGAGAAACTAGAGAAGATAATAGAAGCAGGCCGTTTTACTGAAACTGCCAGAAATCTTCAAGATGTTTCTTATATTGTAGTCAGAAAAGATATTGATAAACTTCGAATATTAGTAATGGAAAGATTATATCATATGGGTCAACATATTCTAGAAAATCTGACTCAGGAAACCATGTCCATTAAAAAATACGCAAAGATGTGGGTTGATATGTATGAAGCGTATCAAAAAAATCCAAATATTGAGGATACAATCTATTTTAATGCTCCAGCTTTAATATTAGTGGTATCGCCAACACCGATTAACGGAGGATTAGCTTCCACGAATATGGAATTAATGACGAATGCATTAGGGCTTGGTACCTTCTATAGTGGATTTACGGTTCGAGCTGCAGAAGATAATCAAAAGATAAGAGAGTTTTTAGAACTAAAAGAAGACGAACAAATCATTTCTTGTCTTGCGATAGGTTATCCAAAGGTTAACTATCTAAGAACAGTACCGCGTAATGACGCTAAGATTACTTGGTTATAGTAGGAAAGATTCAATACAGAAAATAATAATATGCCGAAGCCCGAGAATACCCCGGGACTTCGGCGTTTTTTATATAATTAGGACAACAAGGTCTTTCGAAGTGAATCAATATAGATTGGGACTTCAAAGGCGTCAGTGAGAATCAATATATGTTTGTAATGTATCATGGTATTTCACCAAATCAATTTCCTGAGGTTCGGTTTCTTCACCTAGCAGTAGATCCACCATATAGCGTGCAGTTTTGCCACCGATGGTCATCGATTTAATGCAGGATACGCAGTAAACTGCTACATCTTGACAGGGCATTTGGGCTGCGCGATTTTTCTGAAATTTGTGGACCTCTTCCAAAGGAATGCGGTTATAAAAGTTGTCACCGCAGCAGATGGAATTGGTTCCGTTAAATTGGGATTCAACAACCTCAATTCCCATTTTGTGCAGCAGACTACGCACCGCAGCATGGACCCGCGGCTTTGAACGGAACGAGCAGGAGTCATGGACTGAAAGAGTCAACCCTTCGTAGTGGGGAAGTGAAAGCTCAGGTAACTGGTCTAGTAGTTCCCATAGGGAGATGGTCTGAATGCCTTCATAAAGAGATCGAAACCGTCTGTCACAACCAGCGCAGTTGTTGATGATGGTAGCGCCCTTGGGAAGCTGAGGGTCATGATGGCAACAGATGCTGTGGAGTTTTACTGGCCCCCAATAACGGTTGAGAAGCGATAGTATCTTCTCGCTAGCGTAAGGCTTGTAAATACTCAAAGCACAGCCAGGGTTAAACCAACAATTTTTTATGTCAATCTGGGAAAGACTGATGCTGGGAAGTCGAAGTTTTGTCATGTATATGTGTCTCCTTTATTAATTTCTTATAATAAATCAGTTACTCCATTTACGTTAGCTTGCTCGTTATCCTCCATTGGAATAACAATGCACTTTTTACCATCAATGATTTGCGAAGTAATTTGTTGCATTTTTTGTGGCTTAACTTTAAGGATAACATCGAAGTTACTGTTTGCGGAATCGTCAGAAGAGTCGGTATCTATGTTATCAGAATCCACTTGATCAGTTATGTTACCATTTTCACGGGTTACCGCTACTTCTTCTAATTTTTTTTGTAATTTAATTACTTGCTCGGTGAGCTCTTGCTCTTTTCTTTTTTGAGCACTAGCAGCAAGTATTTTATTGTCAATCAAATGATCAACTACTGGTGGCATATCAGCAAAATTTTCAGCATAGGAAGTTTCGATTTTTGCTGTAACCTCTTCTGGTAGACCACTCGCAGAAAGGATGTCCTGGATAGAATCATTGGTAAGAAATAATGGTTCTTGATCTTGCTTGGTATCCTTATATTCAGATTGCTCATCTACCATCTGATTCAGTGTTTCCTGTATTTCCATGAATACTGCTTCACTTTTTTGTTCATCATTTATCGCATTACAGATAATTGTTTGGAATGTATTTTTCTGCTCGGTAGCAGTTTGTTTCACTGGACAGCCTAGAACCAATTCCATAAACTCTTTATGAGGTTCTTTTGTGTCTTTGGTAAAGTATAAGACAGAATGGATGTCAGAGCTTCGATCAGAGAATGCCGGAAAAACAAATCCAGTATCAGGTGCATTCACGATCCAATCTCGATTACGAGGCCCGATTCGATTTTCTATTTCTAAATATCCAAGGCCTGCTTTCGAAAGTGAAACAGGGCAGACAGCACATATCAGATAATCATATACTTCCTCTGATTCATCCAATTTAGCATTATCGGAAGTTTTCGTCATAACATCATAGGAGTCATGGAAAATCAGGATAAGATAATTCCCTGTATAATCATAATTATCAATGATTAATTGATAGAAAGATTCTAGCAAAGCGCTATTTTTTAATTTGCTTTCTTTTAACCCCATAAGGAATTGCTGCTTACCACCTGCATTTTCTTCTTCAAGTGGGAATTCAAGCTCTAATAAATTGTTACCTAGGGTACCAGATAATGTTTTATTGGCTATCTCCAAATATTTAAAGAATTCCTCATCTTTTAAATTTAAGAATGTTTCTTCTAGATTTAATACGATTTCTTTTTCTGCATTTACATAACAACCACACATTCTAGAAAACGTACAGTCATTTTTTTTAAGTCGTCTTTTTAATTCTAATACATCTTTTTTTGTCATAGGAACCCTCCGAATAAAAACTTGTACAATACTCATCTTCCAACAATTATACGACATAATAAAAAAATTTGCTATTCTAAGCTCAATAAATAATGTACGAAATTTTTAATGAGATCTATAAGATTTTAATATTTTTGTAGATTTAAAGAAGATAAAACCGCTCTTTTTATTAAGACATCAAATTAGAAAAAGAGGTATAATAGGGTTATTATTAGGAGGTGTCAAATGAGTGTAAGTATATCGAAAGTGAAAAAGTATATTGAAGAAAATTTTAAGGATGACATAACTCTTGATGATATAGCGAAGAATGTTGGATATTCAAAATATCATCTAAATCGTATGTTTCTTGAAAATACAGGTCTAACAATCCATAAATATATATGCGAAAGACGATTAACAGAGGCTGCTGATTTATTACTCTATACCGATCAATCGATCGTTGATATCGCATTAAGTATTGGATATACTTCACAACAGGCTTTCACATTGGCATTTAAGCAAATGTTTGATTGTACACCATATAAATATAGGATTAGTACAATGACATTTGTTTCAACGAAATGCTTGGAAATAAGCCCTTCTAAACGTGACTATGGTGTTAAAATGATTATTTCTTATGGGAGGGTGGCAGCATGAGCGTGGTACCATACGTAATTGAGCAAAACGATCGAAGTGAAAGAAGTTATGATATATATTCTAGATTACTAAAAGACCGAATTATCTTTATCAATGGTGAAGTAAATCATGTTAGTGCTGGCTTAGTAATTGCCCAATTACTTTATTTAGAAGCAGAAGATTCCAAAAAAGATATTAGGCTCTATATTAATAGTCCAGGTGGAAGTATACCGGATGGTCTTGCCATTTATGATACGATGAGGTATTTAAAATGCGATGTTTCCACGACTTGTATTGGAATGGCTGCAAGTATGGGGTCTTTTTTATTAGCAGGAGGTACAAAGGGAAAGCGTTTTGCACTTCCAAATGCAGAGATTTTAATCCATCAACCATCTGGCGGGATACAAGCTCCTGCTCAAGCGACGGATATTGATATTATGAGTAAACATATTTTAAATACAAGAAGACGTGTCAATCAAATTCTTTCAGAAAATACAGGAAAAGAAATTAGCCAAATTGAGAAAGACACAGATCGTGATTATTACATGACAGCGGAAGAAGCATTGAATTATGGAATTATTGATAAGATAATAAAATAAAGGGAGTGCCTGTAGTTGACTTTAGTTATGACTGCAGGCATTTTTTGAGTTATTTGGAAATTGCTCAAATCAAAAAATAGTGGAACATCGTACTAAGAATGCTATCTATAAATAATGATAGTAATTATTGAGGGCGTAGTGTAAAATGGAAAATATTATAAAAATTTATTTAGAATATGATAAGAGAGGCTTTTATGGATACTAAAGATATCGCTCCTTGGGAGTTATGGCAAAAGAAAATAACATGGGAGTAAGAGGAAATAATTTATGATCAAGAAAATTGTTAGGATAATAAAGTGGTTTGGTATAATATTATTGTTACTTGTTGCTACTGGTCTGTGTTTCCCTACGTGGACACCTAAGATAGACAACGAGAACAGTATTAGCGAATTACGCAAAGTTGAGGTGAATGATACCTCACTTGAGGTTATGATACGTGGAAACAATAGAGATAATCCAGTTATTATTTTTGTTCACGGAGGTCCCTGTTGCTCTGAAATACCGTATGTAAAGAAGTATCAAGATTTACTTGAAAAAGACTTTACTATCGTTCATTATGACCAGCGCGGTAGTGGTAAATCATATAAGTTTGGTACAGATTATTCTGACGTTGACGCATCCTTCCATGTGAGGGATTTACTTGCATTGACAGAGTATATAGAGAAATATTTGAACCAAAATCAAGTAATCTTAGTAGGACATTCATATGGAACTTATATAGCCACTCAGGCAATAGCTAAGAATCCTGAATTGTACCGTGCATATGTTGGAATAGGGCAGATGTCAGATACTATAAAGAGTGAATTGGATGGTTTGCAAAAATGTATTAAGGCGGCGGAAGCAAGAGGAAATACAGAGGATGTTATTTATTTGAGTGGATTGGAGAAATCCATTACACAAGGAGAAGGTATCACACCGCGGAATTATGTGAGAAAATACGGATTCGCTGCGAGAAATATTAACGAAAATGAAGATTATTTAAAGGGATTTATTTTTGGTAGTGAATATAATTTATTGGACACCATTCGATTTTATGTAGCATCAATTAAATACCAAGAATCTTTGATCATGGAAGCACTCAAAAATCCAGTTTCTGATATTGTTACAGAGATTAATAAACCTGTGTATTTTGTAATGGGGAAATATGATTGCATGACTTCGCCAGAAGCCGCAGGAGAATATCTAAATATATTAAAGGGGATAGGAACACATGAGTTAGTAATATTTGAGAACTCAGCACATTATCCTCAATTTGAAGAAAAAGAAAAATTCTATAAATGGATGTGTGATACATTCAAAAAAGGAGCATAATAAAAAGCTTTATTTCTAACCCCCAACCCCCTCATGATTGAGGGGCAGGGGGTTGAGAGTGGCGAAGTTACTTTGTTCTTTGATATAATATGCCCATGATGGCTTAACATTCTATTCTGTTTATCTTTATTTTTTTGTAACTTCTTATTTTACATTTCATCTTCATTCTTTCAATAACTCTTATTTTTCTTGATAACTTAAAGCTTTGTAAGTAAAACCACTAAAATCTAGTGAAGCTAACTGCATTAACATAATTGTCACGAAAAATCATAATATGACTTCAAGTATCATAATAGATTGTGAATATGTATAATTATGGATATAATATGTAGAGAAGTTTTTATTTACGATTTAATTTGATATTACATAAACAAATATAGTTAACAAAATATTAAGGGGATTAAATTATGCTAACCATAGGGATTTGTGATGATGAGAAGAAGATTTTGGATGAACTAAAGACTAGTATAGAGTCTATACTGCAAAAACATTCAATGGAAGGAAACATTTTATTATTTCCTAGTGCAAGTACTTTTTTTGAAAGCTACATAAAGAATCCGATTGATATCTTATTATTAGATATTGATATGCCAGAAAAATCGGGAATGGAGTTAGCAAAGGATCTGTCATTAGCAGAGCAAGATACTGTATTTGCCTTTGTTACAAATCAAGAAGCTCTTGTTTATCAGTCTTTTGAATGTCACCCATTTGCATTTTTAAGAAAAGATTACCTTGATGAGGAGTTAGAATCTACGTTACTACGAATGATTGATACTGCTCTTTCGAAAGCGCAAACTTATTCCTTTACTTATCGTGGAGTTATAACCAAGGTGTACATCGAGGATATCGTATATTTTGAATCGGATTTAAATTATGTAAAGTTAGTTACGACAAAAGAGATGTATCGATACCGTGAAACGCTATCTAATTTATGTGAATCTTTTCATGGTAAGAAATTTTTGCGTATTCATAAAGGGTTTTTACTAAATATGAATTACATATACTCCATACGGCAAGAAGAAGTAGAATTAACCAATCATACCGTGTTGCCAATTGGACGAACCAATAGAGAAATAGTAAAGGATCAGCTATTTCGATACCTTAGAGGGATTAGTTTATGATAGGTGGAAAGAAAAACATTTGGAATCAAACCTTGGATCATACAGCTTCTGAACTATTAGCAGAGAAGATGGAGTTAGAATATCAGTATGAGGAGCTGCTTAGAAAATATGAAGAACAGCAATATCAAAAAGAAAAGATAGATCAACTGCATGAAAATACCAGAAGATTAAAACATGATATGAAAAATCATATGCTTGTATTAGCAAATTATTTAAATCAAGAAAATGTGTATGAAGCGAAACAGTATCTATCTAAAGTCTTGGACAAATTAAATCATATCTACACTTACATAGAAACTGGGAATGCAGTTTTAAATTCTTGCATTAATACCAAATTGGAAATGGCTCACCAAATGGGGATTACGTTTAAAGCGGAAATAGAGAATCTTTCTTTTTCAAAACTGGGTAGTATAGATTTAACCGCCTTACTAATGAATCTTTTAGATAATGCCTTGGAAGCTAGTCAAAGAGAAGAGAGGAAAGAAATACAGATACAGATTATTAAAAAAAGAGGGTACGAGACGATCTTAGTTAAGAATTTTATTTCGAATTCTGTATTGCAATACAATAAAGATTTGAAAACAACAAAGACTCAAAACTCAAAAGAACATGGATATGGATTAGTACAAATTAGAAGCATTGTCGAGATGTATCATGGAATGATCGACATATATGAAGAGGAAGGTTGGTTTTGTTGTTTCATTGCGTTTCCATTGTCAGATTAGGATAAAGACCTTATTCATACAGAATACGATATTTCTCATATAGAGAGCTATGTATTTTATGGAACGTTATGTATCCCATGTAACACTATATATCTCATATCGAATGTATCTTTTATATAAAATACTAAATATCCCACACAGGATGCTATATATCCCATACAGGATGCTGTATATCCCACATGAATTGAAAACGCTGACTTTTTATCTATAATGTAGAATATAAAAGGAGGATATTTTGATTATTGCTAAGGATCTTCAACGCGAATTTCATACTAAGAAAGGAATTGTTAAAGCCATTGATGGTATAACATTTCATGTGCCTGAAGGCGAGATAATAGGCATTGTTGGTGAAAATGGAGCAGGTAAAACGACCTTACTACATATGGTTGCTGGACTTTTAGCGCCAACCGATGGATATCTTCGCACGAGGAAGGAAATACCCTATATCTCAAGGAAGGCGTTATCTGAAGATATTGCTGTATTATTTGGGAGAAGCTCCAGGCTTCATGAGCAAATGACTGTGAAGGAATCAATGGAACTTGAAGCGATTTCATATGGGGTTCCCAAGGAGGAATATCAAAGAAAATTATTAATACTAGATCAACTTCTTAGTCTTAGCAAGGTATTTGAAAATCATAAAGAGCAATTATCTCTTGGAGAGCGAATGAGGGCAGATTTAGGAGTGTTATTAATAAGAAATGCAAAACTTATTATATTAGATGAAGCTTTGATGTAATGGTTCGTAATGCAGTATCTGAATATCTTCTGGAACTAACAAAACAAAACGGTACCACAATAGTTTTCACCTCACATGATATGCAAGACATAAAATCGTTGTGTCAACGGTTACTTGTATTAAAAAAGGGAAAAAGCCTTTATTATGGAAGTGTTAATTACGCTATCAACAAATATCAGTCAAGGCGAAGCCTTGAGCTAGAAGTAGATGGGAAGATACCCGATTTATCTGATTTGCCTGTAAAACGATATCAATATCAGAATCAAATCTTAACTATTGATTATGATAGTAATTGTTTATCGACAAAAGTAATAATGAGACATATCTTAGAGCAGACACAGATAAAAAGCGTGAAAACACATCAAGGTGGTTTAGAAGAGGCTATGCAGTCCTTAATGAGTAAAGGAGATTAGGATGAAAAAGCTGTGGTAGAAGTGTGAAGAACTTCACACTGGCTTGGTGCATTGTTTGTGTTGTTGGCTAAATTCGCGGGATTGCGACAGAATGGAGAGTTATATGGAAGATGCATTAATTAAAGTAAATCATGTAAGCAAATCTTTTCGAACTACGAAACAAAACCAGGGGATTTTAAATGCCATAAAGCATATGGTAAAACCAAACTACATATTAAAAAAAGCAGTTGATGATATCAACTTTACAATTAAGGAAGGAGAAATGGTAGGTTTTCTTGGACCAAATGGTTCCGGTAAGTCTACCACAGTAAAGATGCTATCTGGAATTTTGCATCCAGATAAAGGAAGTATTGAAGTGGGAGATTTTATTCCATATCGTGACAGAAAAAAATATGTATCCCAAATTGGAGTTGTATTCGGACAAAAGTCACAGCTTGCTTGGGATTTACCGGTTATAGAAAGTTTTGATTTATTAAAACACATTTATAGAATAGAAGAAAAAAAGTATCAAGATAATCTAGAACGTTTCGTTTCCTTACTTGATATGGGTGAGTTTTTATCACAGCCAGTACGTCAATTATCACTTGGTCAACGCATGAGAGCAGATATTGCTGCGTCACTTTTACATTCTCCCAAAATAGTATTTTTTGACGAACCTACCATTGGTGTAGACGTCGTTGGAAAAGAAAAGATTAGAGAGTTTATCGTTGAGTTAAATAAAACAGACCGAATTACCATGCTATTTACAACTCATGATATGAGAGATATTGAGAAGACTTGTAATAAAATAATTATTATTGATCATGGTACAATGATTTATGATGGTTCATTAGCATCCATAAAAGAACGATATGGAAATACCATGAAAATCGAAGTAACTATGGATAAGTACCAAGAAATCACTAATCTTAAGGATGTAATAATTGAGAATGTTTCTAATCAAGGAGATTATAAGTATCGATTTTTGTTTGATAAAAATAAAGTATCACTGGACTTTTTAATGAAAGAAATTTTAACTACGTATTTAGTAAAAGATTTTTCTATGATAGAACCAGATCTTGAAAGTATCATAAGAGAAATTTATGAAGGAGAGGTAATACTATGTCAAGCAAACCATTAGGAGATATTTATATATCGTTTGCAAAAAAGAAATTTTTAAGTTGCATGGCATACCGATTCGATCATTGGATGACGATTTTTAGTTCAGTTTTTACTGTTATAATTTCCTTTTATCTATACAGCGCATTGTACTCTGGAAATACAGAATTTGATGGAATAACTCTATCGATGGTCGCGACCAATCTTATTATTTCTTTCGTAATTGGGGATGCATTTGCTATGGATGATGAATTTTTACATAATAAGATCAATAACGGTACCATTGCAAATGAATTTTTAAGACCGGTGAATTTTAAGCTACGTATATTAGCAGAAGATTTGGGTCAGACATTTTATAATTTGATATTTCGAAGTGGTCCTGCATTCTTGCTTACAGTATTGTTGATTGATATGGAGCCACCAAAGAGTATTGTTTATCTAATGCTAAGTATCATTGCTTTATTATTCGGATATTTTGTCTGTTGGAATTTAAGTTTTATCGTTCAGACTTTAGCATTTTGGATAATTAATGTTTGGAGTATATCTACTATAAAAGGTGTTCTTTTTAGTTTACTTTCTGGATGTATTTTACCACTATGGTTTTTACCAGATACTGTTCGTACAATTGCCTCTTTCACTCCATTTAGCTCCATTTATTTTGGTACAGTTCAGATTTATCTCGGATTGGTAAATGAACGAGAAATAGTAGCAATCTATTTCAAGCAATGGATTTGGATTGTATTATTATATCTCATAGGAGATTTCTTATGGAGGCGTGGTCAAAAGAAATTGATTGTGCAAGGGGGGTAGGGAATGAAGGATGCAATCACAATGTTTTTTCAATATTCCCGTGTAACTATGAAATCATGGTTTCAGTACCGGGTAGATGCCTTACTACGATCCCTTGCAGTTTTTTTACGTGAAGCGACCGGAATTGTATCAATAGTTTTGGTACTTACAAAATTTGATATAAATGGTATCATTAGCTGGGATGTAGATGAGCTTGTGTTTTTATACAGTTTTTTATTTAGTACCTACGGTATTTTAATTATTTTTTTTACTGGGCTTCGCGACTTTGGAAAAACAATTCAAGATGGTACGTTTGACCGTTTTTTACTGCGTCCACGAGGAGTTTTATTTCAAATCATAGCAAGTGACGCAGATTGGTTTGCTGCGGTTGGTCATGGAGTGTTAGGAGTCGTATTATTCTCATATGCGATAAGCAGAATAGATGTTGTATGGAATCTGGGAAACATCCTATATTTAGCTACGGCTTTTATTGGTGGGATTTTGATTCAGGGAGCAATATTTTTATTTTTTGCAAGCCTTAGTTTTTATTTTGTAAAAGCAAGTAATGTACGTGGAGCATTATTTTGGAATCTACGTAATCTTGCTGGTTATCCACTTAGTATCTTCCCTAAAATGATACAATGCATGTTAATGTATGTTGTACCGTTTGCATTCGTTAACTATTTTCCAGCTCAATATTTACTACGAAATGATGACCTTATCTATTATCCAGAAGTCTATCTATATCTGACTCCACTTATAGGGATTGCTATGTATTTGGGAGCATATTGTTTTTGGAGAACGGCAATAAAGCATTATAAAAGTACTGGAAATTAATAATATTATTTCACTATCTATAGAAAATCCTAGATATAATAATATTTATATTGTTTATACTTGGAGGTTTACTTGATAAGTAAAGATGTTAATCACAAGAACAAGGAGGATTATAGTGGATAAGCTTAAGACGTTAAATGAGATTTACATAGAAATAAATCAAAAGAAGAAGGAATTGATTCATTTTTTTAAGGAAAAAGGATTTCAATACCGATGTGGTTATTACAATCAACATAGTGTTAAGGTAGACAATGAATGGATTACAGAGGAGTATCCGATACCCGTAATATCAATGGAGCAGATAGGTGACCTTGGTATCGATATTAGTCATATTTTTTTTGAGATTGTGGTAACTAGAGAACAGGCATTAACGCTTGACTTTGAGAAGCTTAGGCCTTATCGATTTGAAGTATATGGTGTTGAGAATTTCTTGAATGATTTTTATAATGAGACATTACCATTACAGGATATTAAAAAGAAAATTCGAAGAAGTGATGAAGAATCTATTGGTATTAGTTTTTTCTTTATCATAGATGAACCAGTAGATCAAATTGGTAATGCAGTGATTGATATTCACAAAAAGATAATTCTCAAAGAAAGGTTAATATAGATATACAAGTAGTCCAGGAGCATTAGATGTATAAATAAAAAAGTTTTAAAGTATGGAGTTTATTTTACCTGAATATTCTCACATTCAAACATATGTAAATGTAATTATAATAATTTTAGAAATATATTATCTCGATTTGTTGATATGCTTGGAAAATTGGTTTTGATCAAATAATGCTAGAAGATAGTTTTAATGGTCTTGATTGGGAAGTTAGTGATGATGGTATTATGTATGTTGGTTGTAAAGCTAATTCACAATCAATAAAATATAATGATATTATCCTTAACATAAGACCATATGTTATGGGGTGGACGCCTCAGGTTATTTCAAAGCTATTTGAAAAATTGTGATATCTTACTTTATCAATAATTTTTCTTTCGTAACCTACTATTAATCCTAAGAAATACTTACTGGATGATTGTCTACTCAGAAAAATCCATGTCGTTTCTTCGAGATTTATGTTATAATAGAATAGAAAATGATGATTGTTTACAAAGAAATAGTTTTTCTAAAGATTTAGAAATGACTATTATGAACAGCCTATCATCATTTTTAGAGTTATTAGAGAGGAGTTTATTGTGTAGTTATGATTAGCTGCACGATACAAGATAAATATGAAATTAATATCATGGAATGTAAATGGAATTCGTGCATGTGTTCAAAAGGGATTCTGTGATTTTTTTAAAGAAGTAGATGCAGACATCTTTTGTATTCAGGAAAGTAAACTGCAGGCTGGACAGATAGAGCTTGATTTTGAAGGATATTATCAATACTGGAATTATGCTGAGAAAAAGGGGTATTCGGGTACTGCTATCTTCACAAAGAAAGAACCATTACAAGTTACCTATGGAATGGGTATTGAGGAACATGATAAGGAAGGCCGAGTTATTACGTTAGAATTTGAAGATTTTTATATGGTAACAGTGTATACTCCGAATTCTCAAAACGAATTAGCACGACTCTCCTACCGTATGGAATGGGAGGATGAGTTCCGTCGCTTTCTTAAGAAATTGGAAGAAACAAAACCAGTCGTTGTGTGTGGGGATTTAAATGTAGCGCATAAAGAGATAGACCTTAAGAATCCAAATACAAATCAGATGAATGCAGGTTTTACAATCGAAGAGCGAACAAAGTTTAGTGAGCTGTTAGAGGCTGGGTTTATTGATACGTTCCGTTATTTTTATCCAGATGCCATGGATATGTATTCTTGGTGGTCTTATCGATTTAAAGCGAGAGAGAAGAATACAGGTTGGCGTATTGACTATTTCTTAGCATCCCAAGGATTAGAAAGTAAATTGGTTAGTGCAAAGATTCATTCACAGATTTTGGGATCTGACCATTGTCCAATTGAATTAGAGATAAAGTAAATTCAAAGGGTAAGTAAATAGAGGATTACAACGAGGGTGCTTTATCGTTGTAATCCTTTTTAAAAATAAAGAGAAAATATACATATGTTTTTCTAGCATCCTCGTCAAAGGTTTGACCTTTTAATATGCGGGGCATTATGTTACTACATAAAATAGTTGGAAATGGGGATGGTAGAATCACCAGAAGAAATATCAGAATTTATATTTAAGCATTAAACAATAGATATGGGTTAAATGTATTATGATTAGTTATATGTTGATAGGAATTAGGAAAGTTATTTCTATAAACTATTCAATTCCTTATGTAGAGGTAGGATTATGAAGAAAACACTAATAGATTATAAGGATGCAATTGACAAATTAACCTTAAAAGAAAAATACGAGAAGCAAGAAATCTTAACTAAGGAATTTCTCATCGAAAAAGATGGAGATATCGAAATATATTACGCTCCTCATAATGAGTATAGAAATATAAGAGCAAGGATTTTTATCATTGGTATAACACCGGGGTTTCAACAGATGAGCACTGCGATAGCAACTGCTAAGAAAGGGCTTAATTTGAAGTTTCCAATAGAGCAAATTCAGTATGAATGCAAGGTAGCAGGTCGTTTTAGTGGAGTTATTAGAAAGAATATAATTCAGATGTTGGATGAATTGGAGTTACCTAGCCTTTTAGGTATAAATAGTACAAGTGACCTTTTTTCAAGTAAGGATGAATTATTACACACAGTTTCCTTAATACCTTATTCTGTTTTTTTAAAGAAGCAAAATTATTCTGGACATACTCCAAAGTTACTTAAAAGCAATTTGCTTACAAAGTATATCTATGAAAACTTCCTAGAGGAGTATAATACTCTAAAAGAGAAAGAAAAAGTATTACTGATACCACTTGGACGAGCAGTGGAGGAAGTTCTTATTCAATTAGAAGGGGAAGGACTTATTTCAAAAAATCAAATATTATTAGGTTTTCCTCATCCTTCTGGTGCCAATGTTAACCGAATTACGCAATTTCAGGATAATAAACTTAAGATGATGGATTATCTTCAAAAAAGAGTTTGGAGTTAAAGAGAGATGTTATCGGTCTAAAGATTAAGACTTTTAATTATAAATTTTCAAAAATACACCAATCCCTTGTAAAAACTGGATTAATAACGGTTTTTGAATGAGGTTTAATATTACACTAAAAATGTTTTTAGAGCAATATTATTGAATGAGGTTTAATATACTAAATATGTTTTTTAGTACAAAATTAGATGATATATAATAATATACATCAAATAAGAATAACCTATGAAAAGATAAAGAATATAATAAAAGTAAAACGAGGCAATTAAATGGATTGCAGTAATCCTGTGAAACTATTATTGTCTGTGTCTTTTGACTATACAATTGAGATGGCATACCAAAATAATGATATTTTAAATACTCCGGATGCAAAGTCTATTAACACTGGTAGGCTTAATCTTTTTATAGAGAACGTAAACAATAAGATATCAGACTGTGTATTTATCACCACCTTCGGATTAGATGGTCCACCTACTACAAGTATCTTAAAATTCGATGGAAATACCATTTCCTACACATTTGATAATTCAAGATATAGTAAGATACCTGGTGATATCTCTTCCCATAAAATTAAAAAGATCTATACAGAAAAAAATAAAGATGGTGATAATCTTATCTTTACAAGTTATCATGCAGTTACTTTTGATAATGTTGATTATACAATATTTAACGATTTTGTATTTATTAATGTTAAAAGAAGATATTAGTAACTCATAAGCATTCAAAAAAGGCCTAAATCAATTAATGATTTCGGCTTTTTTAAATTAAATTCTGCTTATAAAGTGAATTTTTAGCATACATAGAATAATTCAGATTGCCAATACTAGTAACGAAATAAATTAATTTTATATTAGAAAAATCATAGCATGAATGAAAAGAAAGGAGGATTTCTATGCCAAAGGATAGTCAACCGGATAATAAAGAAGCAAGAAAAGAAAAAGCTAACGGTCAGACACCAATTACAGCAGAAAATCAAAATCAAAATCCTAATGCTAAAAGAAAGTCAATTCCCAATAATGACGTTTAAATTTTATAATCTCATTCTCGGAAATCCTAGTATTACTTTGTAGTAATTTGGATTTTTTTATAAATTTTAAATTAGAACTAGCTAATTAGTTAGGTATCGTCTTATAGTTATCAAAATGCTTAATTACTATAATCCATTATTATTTTAGGCATATCATGCCAGAAAAGAGGTTCCTATGGAAATTAAGAAAACAACTTCTTCAAAGGATTGCGGAACAAAAGATGGAATTAATTTTGACTACGATTACAATACAGAGTATGGTGATGGAGATATTCCAAATCCAGATAAAAACAGTACAAAAAATTCAACAGAGAACTCAAGAAATAGTTCAAGAAATAGCTCAAAAAATTGTTCCAATAACTACAAAGATGTAATACCAGATGAAGTACCAAGAAGAGATGGACCTGGAGGAGAATAAGGAGTTTAGAGAGGAAGTATAAAGTTATGATGAAATTTTATAAATGCGATGACGACAGTCTAATTATTCCAGTTACGAATACTTATGCTTCTGTTGAATACCTTAAGAACGCGGAAGAAATAAGCCCTAATACTATGGAGGCAAGTACGGAGAAACACATCCCTATTGTCACCTGTAGCGGTAATACCGTAAAAGTAAACGTTGGTAGTGTTGCTCATCCAATGACAGAAGAACATTCTATCACGACCGTCATTTTAGAAACTCGGAGTGGTGGACAGTATAAATTCTTACACCATGGAGATGAACCAATCGTTCATTTTGATGTATCCTCTGGTGATAAGGCAATGGCTGCTTATGCTTACTGCAATTTGCATGGTCTATGGAAAGCAGATATTGATTAACCAAAAGCTCCTTACCCTTGCTCTCTAAAATGTGTTATGGGTAAGGAGTTTTTTATACCCCGGCCAAATGTTAAACCTAAAATAGCTTTACTAGGCAGTTCAGAATTAGCATTAATTTATCAGCTATCTAAAAATCTTTTGTTAAATTTTTGCCCAAGTGTTGACATCTAGAAATAAAAGAAATACAATCACCTAAAGATAGCAGATGATAAAAATCGTTAAAGAATACATTAGGTCTCAATAATTAAATCGATTAATAATGAAGAAAGTAAATGATACTTAGTGGAGAAACTATCAATATTTGAATAAAATCTACTATTTTTAGAGTATACGAGTTTATGAAACTTTTTATTAATAATAAATTACATGAATTATTAGGAGGAAAATTATGAGTAAAGTATTATATATCAAAGCTAACATAAAGTTAGAAGGCGTTTCAAGAACATTTCAGGTATCTGATCATTTCATAGAGGAATATAAAAAGCAACATCCTGAGGATGAGGTAGTTGTATTAGATTTATATAAAGAAAATATTGATTTTTTACGCCCTGAAGATTTAGAGGCAATGGCTGATATAAATGATGAAACTAAGAAAAATACAACATTCCTTAAGTATGCTTTTCAGTTTGCAGAGGCAGATAAATATGTAATTGCAGCACCTATGTGGAACTTGGGATCCCCTGCAATATTGAAAGCTTATTTCGATTACATTACCATAACAGGTATTACATTCCATTATACAGCAGAAGGCCCAAAAGGACTTTTACAAAATAAGAAGGCGGTACACATTGTAGCCAGAGGTGGCGAGTATGGTAACGCTCCTTATGAAATGGGTGATCGTTATGTAAAAACTATCTTAGGTTTCCTTGGTGTTAGTGATATTCAAACGATAGCAATTGAGAACTTGGATATTATTGGAGCTGATGTTGAAGCTAAGGTTAAAGAAGGAAAAGAAAAAGCTGGTTTAGTAGCAAAAGAATTTTAATGAAATTTTGAATTTCTGCTTACCAATATCATATTACAAAACACTTACGCTGCCACGGAGATGTGGCAGCGTTTCTATTTCTTAATTCAATTAAGAAATGGACGAGGACTATGTCAAAAAGAGAACAAGCGTGTCATTTGCCAAGGCATGCATATTCCTGTTTATTCTAGCATATTGACAGATGTCAAGCAGCTTTTTAAAGCCTGTACCGCATCTGGGATATCAGCTGATTTTATGCTGGAAAAATATAAAATCAGTTTAATTTTTGAACTGTGGTTCTTCGGTTTCTCCATTAAAAAATCCTCTACACAGCTAATACGACAGCCGTTCTTTTTGCTTGCTTCTTTTAGGGCTACCCTGTCAATATTAAACTTAGGCTCTAATATTACAAACAGACCAGAGCCGTTATCATATATTTTACCGTTTTCGCCAAAGGCGCCCTTCAGTTCACTGATAAACAGGCGTCTTTTTTCGTTGTAGATTTTTTTTAGGCGTCTGATTTGTCGTTCCAGCTGGCCGTCCTCCATATAAAGCGACAGTGTCATTTGCTCAATTGCAGATGCTGTTTGGCTGTAATGAGATTCTCTGCCCCGGTATTTTTTCATTAGGATCTCAGGCAGAATCATATAGCTGATTCTAATAGATGGCGGGATGATTTTTGAAAAAGAGCCAATGTAAATAACCCGATCAGATTGATCCATCCCCTTCATAGCGGGGATAGGATTACCGTAATATCTGTATTCACTGTCGTAGTCATCTTCAATAATATAAGAGTTGTTTTCGTATGCCCAGTTCAGCAAAGAGATTCTTCTGGGTGCTGGCATAATCAGTCCTGTGGGGAACTGGTGTGACGGGCTGACAAAAACTGCTTTTGCAGTGCTTTTCCTAAGGGATGCTTCGTCTAGCCCCTGCGGGGTCATCTCAATGGGAACAATTTCAAATCCATAGTCGAAAAAGACTCTTCTTCCATTTTTAAATCCGGGGTTTTCAAAAGCGATTTTATCATGATTCGGGTCAAAAAGAGTGCAAAGCTGGCCAATCAGCACCTGTGTGTTAGACCCGATGATAATCTGCTCTGCAGAGGCGACTACCCCCCTTGATTCCATTAAATATTTGGCGATTTGCTGCCTTAGCTCTACCTCACCGGGGATTTCTCCATATTTCATCAGGCGTGCGCTATCAAGTAGCGCCCTACTCATATATTTACGCCAAAGAAAAAAGTCGAAGCCCTCGGAATCCATTTCTCCGGATGAAAAATCATAGGTTATTTCCTCTTTTTTTGGGGGAGTATAATAGGGCATCTTTTTTTGTTTTTTTTCGTCGTAAAGGTCAAAAGGCTCTGAAAGAGCAGCAACGGCAAATCTGCTGCGTTCAGCGCCCTCAATATATCCCTCGCTGAAAAGTTGGTCATAAGCCTTTTCTACTGTTATTTTACTGACGGATAATGTCGCCGCCAACTTTCTGATAGACGGCAAAGCTTCCCGCTCTTGAAACACACCCGAAATAATGCCGTTTTTAATATGTTCGTATATTTGCAGGTATAAGGGTCTGTCTTTATTTAGCTGAATCATCATCGTATCCATAATCTGTCCCTATCTAAAAATTAGAATTTGTATATTTTAATCGTGACACAATCAGTATACAATAAGGAAAACGTAATGTTAAGTTTTATTTTATGGAGGTATTACCATGTTTAAGGCACTTACAATAGCAGGGTCAGACACTAGTGGCGGCGCAGGGCTTCAGGCTGACCTAAAAACTTTTCAGGAATATTCGGTATACGGGATGACGGCAGTTACAGTTATGGTTGCCCAAAATCCAAAAAATAACTGGTCACACGATATCTATCCTATTGGGTTGGATGCCATTGAAGCACAGATTGATACTGTGTTGGGCGGTATAGGCGTAAATGCCATGAAAACCGGCATGCTCCCAAGTGAACAGGTTATCCGTCTGGTAGCCAGAAAGCTAAGGGAATACGGCTGCAGCAATATTGTAATCGACCCGGTAATGGTCTGCAAGGGAACCGATGAGGTGGTGAACCCTGTGGCCGCTGATGCGATTAAGTCAGAGCTTTTGCCTCTTGCCACAGTAACAACCCCAAATATTTATGAAGCGGCACAGCTAAGCGGAATCAAACCTATTGACAGTATTGAAAAGGTCAAAGAGGCTGCAAAGATTATTCATGCATTGGGCGCTAAAAATGTACTGATTAAGGGCGGTACAAAGCTAGGTACCGAAAATGCAGTTGACGTGTTTTATGACGGTAGTGAATTTTTGCTACTTGAAACACCAGTTATTAAGACCACTTATACTCATGGTGCTGGGTGCACAACGGCGGCTGCAATTACCGCAAACCTTGCAAAGGGACTTAGCCCCAAAGATGCGGTTTTGAATGCCAAAGAGTTTATTACAGCCGCGATTCAAGATGGTTTTCAGCTGAATGAATATGTTGGTGCGGTGAGACATTCTGCATCTAGGGAAAAAGCTGACTAACGGCTTTAATGTATCCCTTAAATAAGAATTATTAGAAGGACGAAAGCGACTGCTTTCGTCCTTTTTTTTGCAGGTGTGCCTAGCATGGGGAACAGCAAATAAACAGCATGGACGAAAGCTTTGTAATATGAGATAATACCTAAAAAAGTAAGTATTAAAACTGTCAAATGGATTGGAGTGAATAAGAGATGAAGATAGATCGATTAATTGGTATCATTACTGTCCTACAAAATAATAAAAAAGTAACTGCACCTTATCTTGCCAAAAAGTTCGAAGTATCAAGGCGTACCATTAATCGAGATATAGAAGATATCTGTAAGGCAGGTATACCAATCGTTACAACACAGGGTAATGATGGTGGTATCTCTATTATGGAAGGATTTAAGTTGGATACTACGATTTTTACTACGGAGGAACTAGAAGCTATTCTAGTTGGATTAAAATCATTTGATAGTGTCTCCGCTCACTCTGCATCACATAAGCTAATACATAAAATTTCACCAAATAGACCTACTTTAATGTCTCTTGCGGACAGTATATCCATTGATTTATCTTCTCATTATAAAGATAGTTTAGCTCCTAAGATTGCACAATTAAGGGAAGCAATACAGCAAAAAAGAGTTGTTATGTTTCACTATTATTACAAGAAAGGAGAGGATGATAAGAAGATTGAACCTTATCAAATCGTTTTTCAATGGTCTTCATGGTATGTATTTGGATTTTGCTTAAAGAAGCGAGAATTTCGGTTATATAAATTAAATCGCTTATGGGATTTACAGACGACTGAGGAAGAATTTATCCAAAGAGAAGTACCGGAAGAGTTTTTGGATTTCAATCGACACATTCCGGATAATTATGAAATTACTGTAGTATTTGATTCGAGTGAAAAATATCGCTTAATTGAAGAATATTGTTTTGGTTGCTTTAGAGAAATGGAAGATGGGAAATTATTGTTTAAGCGAGGGTTTACAAATATAGATGTAGCAATAGATTGGTTTTTAGGCTTCGGAGACCGTGCCGAAATATTGGAGCCAATCGAAATGAGAACATTAATCAAAGAAAAAATTCAAAAAATGTCGGAGCGGTATCAATTTTAAACACGACATACTGATGTCGTGTTTGCTATGATAAACTATAGAAAAAGCTTGGAGGGTATAGTAATGATTGATACACGATGTGGTTTACGCTGCGAAGGATGCTCATTTAAAGAAAGTAATGATTGTAAAGGGTGCATTGCTAGCAATGGAAATCCATTTCATGGAGAATGTTCCGTTGCTAAATGTTGTCAAGAAAAGGAACAAGTACATTGTGGTGAGTGCAAAGGATTTCCATGTAATCTTCTTATAGAATATTCAAATGATCCGGTACATGGTGATAATCCAAAAGGAGCAAGAATTGAGCAATGCAAGCAGTGGGGCATTTCTGAATAAAAATAGAAGAAGTGAAAGGAAATAAAGTGGTTAATAGAAAATGAATAGTAGAACAAATAATGATAAAAATAAGTCCATATCTGAGCTCAGGATAAACGATTATCAAGATTTTTATCAGGCATTAATGATATGTGGATTTACAGTTGGAGGATCGAACCCTGAAGGGATATTCTCTTTATGTAGTAAATTTACTGATTTAATCTGCTGGCATACAGAAAATCATGAAACTGATCCTTGGGAATGGCGTATGAGGGTGCTTGATGAACAAGTAGATATAGCTTATGCGAAGGTCTTTTTTAAGAAAAGCGGCTATATCACCAAAGAATGGATTCCATATTTTCTATCGGTAAGAAGAAATGGAGAAAGTTTAGAGGAAGCTTATCTAGCAGGTACTATTTCTAACATGGCTAAGAAAATTTATGAATTAATTGAAGGACATAAGTGCTTGGCATTTCACGATATCAAAAAGCTAGGAAACTTTAGTAAAGAGGATAATTATAGATTTGAAAAAGCCCTGATCGAATTACAAATGAAGATGTATATTACAATGTGCGGAAGAAAGCAAAAGACAAACCGTTACGGTGAAGGCTATGGTTGGAATTCAACTGTTTTTTGCACGACGGAAGAATTTTGGGGAGAGGAACTTTGTCATCTAGCGGATCAGATTAAGGTGTCTGAAGCGGAAGAAAAGATTCGGGAACATATTCTTATCCTAAATCCGAACGCAGAGGAAAAGAAGATACGGAAATTTATCTATGGCTAATCTGCATGATAAAAAAGAATTATGATAATCATCTCGGGAAGCTCTAACTATTAGTTGTAGGGGCTTCTCGTTCTTTTAAGCATATATATAAAATAGCCGACACAAATATCTGCACTTTCAATGCAGGTTGAAGAACGAAGAAGTTGTGGTAATTTCGGATGATGGGACGATAAAAGATTGTATTGGTTGTTTTGGATGCTGGTTAAAACCCCCCGGACTATGTGTACTTAAAGATAATTATCAGACGATGGGGGCTTTATTAGGTGCAACCAGTTCCTTGCTAATCATTAGTAAATGTACTTACGGTACTTATAGTCCATTTATTCGAAATGTACTGGACCGGTCACTTCCTTACATTCACCCTGATTTTACGAAACGAGAAGGTGAGATTCATCACAAGTTACGATTTTAAAATCGAATGCAATGGTTTATGTGTTGATTAACAATGGATTCTTTGATGCAAAACAGAACTCTCATGCTATGGGAGTGATGCAGCACTGGTGCCGGCATATGGGATTATCTTTTGGACAGGGGATATGTGTAGGTGGAGGTGGCATGTTGCTTGGACTTTCCAATGCTCCAAATGAGAAAGGACCGAAAAAGCACATAGGAGAAGCTATCAAAGAGTTAGCTAACAATATTAAGGATAAAAAGAGTGCAGAAACTAAATATGTTCTTCCGATGATCCCCTACCTTATTTACAAATTTGTGGCACATCGAGGTTGGAGGCATGCTGCGAAAGGGAATGGAATTAAAGCTAAGGATTTAGGGCTACAAAGGACGTATAGAATTTAAATATAGCTCCTATAATAGTGGATTGTTTAAATCAACTACTTATAGGAGCTTTTAATTTAAGTTTAATATATACTTTTATATAAAGGGTAGTGTATAAGTTTAATATATAAGTTTAATATATAAGTTTAACATATAAGTTTATATAATGTTTGTTGTTAGTATAATATAGATGTAATCTCGTTGTAAACTTACGGTGTTAGTATATTAATTTGGAAGCGAAAGTTGTTTATTCCCCTTGATTTTTACGATTAATCCATTCCGTAGAAGAGTCCATTGCGGCACGAGTAGCATTGGTTTCGTCCAGTGCATTTAGCATTACAAAATCGTGAATGATTGCTTGAAAACGAACAGCGGTAACTTCAACACCAGCGCATCGTAATTTTCTTGCATAAGCTTCACCTTCGGATCTTAATACATCAGCTTCCCCATTTAAAATAATTGCTGGAGGCAGGCCTGCTAATTGCTCAGTTGTTGCTCGTAAAGGAGATGCTGTAATCTCATTCCGATCTTCCTCACTTGTCGTATATTGATCCCAAAACCACATCATTCCTTCTCGATACAAATAATAGTCAACAGCAAATTCGTAGTAAGAATCAGTATTGAAGCAGGCATTTGTTACAGGATAAAAAAGAACCTGTTTATGAATTTTAGGTCCATTTCTAAATTTAGATAGAATAGTCATAACAGTTGCCATGTTACCACCAACACTATCTCCAGCAACGGTTAAGGTAGAAAAGTCAGCCTTACAGGATAGGGACAGCATCGATATGATTTGTGGTAAACAGCACAGGGTTGTATAACACTGTTCTATTGCAGTTGGATATTTTGCTTCTGGTGAGCGAGAATATTCAGGAAATACAACGATAGAATTTGTTCTAGCAGCAAGCTCATGGACAAGTTTTTTGTGCGTATGCAAACTGCCAAATACCCAGCCAGCTCCATGAATATAAAAAATAACATTTGGTGTATCAACTAGGCATTTTGGTATAATACAGTATACCTTGATAACACCCCATTTCCCGGTATCAACCCTAAAGCCTTCAGTTGTTGCCGGATACATACAGACAGGAGTGCTTTGAGCTTCTTCTAGTTTAAGACGCCCTTCTTCAGGAGGAAGCTGAAAAATTAGTGGTGGTATGGAACTTTGATCGCTAACCTTTTCAGCGGCTTGTTCTAAGGGTACACAACGCATTGTGAGAGCCTCCAATTTATTATCTGGTAGTATTATATGGAAAATTTGGATTAACGTGTTTTAATATAAGTGTATTTTTAAAAATATGTGAAAATATGTTTTTAATAATAATTTTGATAATAATGAGATTGCTGTTTGTCAGCCATTATAAAATACTAGCACTTAAGTATATAATATATTGATATGTAGACACTAGCGATATGGAATATTACAATGGTACTAGAGATTCAAAAAAATTCGAAAATTTAATTAAAGGTATTGGAGTTTTTGTGCTGACAAACGATCAATTTATAGACACTATTAATATTTTACCACTACAATGAAACTATTTAATTCTAAGTCATGAAAATAGGAAGGGATGATGATAAATGAGTCCTAATATAAGTTTAGATAATACGTATATAACACTACCAGAAGAATTTTATACAGAACAATTACCTAGCAAGGTACCTTCTCCTAAGTTAGTAAAATGGAACAGTACGCTCGCGAAGGAACTCGGTCTAGATTCTGATTTCTTTCAAAGCGAAGAAGGTGCATTAGTACTGTCTGGTAATCAAATATTAGAAGATACAACACCAATTGCAGAAGCATATGCAGGACATCAGTTTGGTTATTTTACTATGCTTGGAGATGGGCGCGCGGTACTTCTAGGAGAAATCGTTACAAATGATGAGGAACGTTATGACATTCAGCTTAAGGGCTCTGGTAGAACGCCATACTCCAGAGGAGGCGATGGGAAAGCAACCCTTGGCCCGATGCTACGAGAATATATCATTAGTGAAGGGATGAAGGGCTTAGGAATTCCAAGCACTAGAAGTCTAGCAGTTTTAACTACAGGGGAGACAATACTCCGCGAAACGGCATTGCCCGGAGCTATTTTAGTTCGAGTAGCAAAAAGTCATATACGTGTGGGAACCTTTCAATTCGCAAATCAGTTCCTTGACACCAAGGAGCTTAAGGCACTTGCAGATTATACAATAAAGAGGCATTATAAAGAAATATTCACAAAAGAAGATAGGTATCGACATTTCCTCCACGAAGTTGTGAAAAATCAAGCTAGGTTAATAGCACAGTGGCAGCTAGTCGGTTTTATTCACGGGGTTATGAATACAGACAATATGGTAATTAGTGGTGAAACTATTGATTACGGACCGTGTGCATTTATGGATACTTATCATCCAGAGACTGTATTTAGTTCTATTGATACCGAGGGAAGATACGCTTATCAAAATCAGCCGAAGATGGCTTCTTGGGATTTAGCGAGGTTAGCTGAAGCGCTGGTACCTTTGTTAAACGATAATACGGAAAAGGCAATCGAAATTGCTCAGGAAGAAATTAATCAATTTTCTAAGTTGTATCTTACGTTTTGGTACGAGGGCATGAGAAAAAAATTAGGACTATTCCATGAAAATGATATGGATGAAGATCTGATTGAGGCTTTACTTGGTTTAATGGTAAAGTATGAGGCAGATTATACGAATACATTCCGTGACCTAACGTTAAATCAGACAACACAACCTAATTTGAAAGGTTCAGCTGAGTATCAACAGTGGTTAGATTTATGGCAGGATAGAAGGAAAAAGCAAGAGGAATCCTTGGAGGATTCAATTAAATTAATGGAATCAGTAAATCCAACCGTAATTCCTCGTAATCATAGGGTAGAAGAAGCACTTGAACGTGCTGTGAATTATCATGATTATAATGCAATGGATTCTTTGGTTTCTGTATTACAACATCCGTATGACTATAAAAATCAAAATGATTACTATGCTACACCTCCTGGAAAGACTGCTTGCGGATATAGGACATTTTGTGGAACGTGATGCATAGAGGTATAAAAAAAGTTAGTCAACAAAATATTTATATATAAAATGGATCTTTATACGAATAATATGAGATTAAAAAGATGACACGGTGATACTTTTGTATGCCGTGTCATTTTTCTATAATTCAATAAAAGGAAAAGTTCGTGAAGCTTGCTATTTATTATTTATATTTATGGAAAGTCTATAAAGCTTGCTATTCATTGTTTACATTAATTTAATTCAATGAAAAGAGTAGTTATACAATGAAAAGAATTTCTTTACACGTAGATTACGACCTAGTATAATATGACGAGGATTTGAAATTACAGAGGAGGAAAAGGATATAAAATGTCTAATTTTGTATTTATCATAGAGATTATTGGTACAATTGCGTTCGCAATTTCCGGCGCAATTGTTGCAATAAAGAAGAATATGGATATCTTTGGTGTACTTGTTTTAGGTGTAACCACAGCAGTTGGTGGTGGTATGATTCGAGATATTATACTGGGTGTTTTACCGCCTACCATGTTTCGAAAATCAGTTTATGTAATTGTTGCGGTGATAACCACTCTATTAGTGTTTTTAGTAATGTATTTTTTACAGGGGAAAATAAATCGTTATTCAAAGCGAGTAGATCGATATTTAAATATTTTTGATTCCGTAGGGCTTGGCGTATTTGTTGTTGCCGGTGTGAATACAGCTGGAAACAATGGTTTTAGTGAGATGGCATTCTTATCTATCTTTGTCGGAGTAATAACCGGGATTGGTGGTGGAATACTTAGAGATATTTTAGCAGGTAGAATACCAGTTGTTTTACATAAACAAGTATATGCAGTAGCAGCAATTGTTGGCGCATCAGTATATTACTATACATGCGACTGGATAGGAACAAATGCTGCGATGATATTAGGTCTTCTATTAACGATTACACTTAGAATGTTAGCAACTTATTTTGAGTGGAATTTACCAAAAATTGATGATAAGGCATAAGATCAATATATATTTTTGTATAATGTTATAGCCACTAGTGATTTATTAGTTTTTTTTATAGGAATAGAGTTTCATAACTCTACTCCTATTTTTTTTCTTCGTATTAAGTGCTGGAACGAGCTTCAATAAAAACTGTATTAATAAGAGAACTGTAAAACACAATCGGTTGAAAAACCAATGGTATTTTATAGAATATTTTGATAAATATATGAAATAATCAATATTGGATAATAACCATTAATAGGAGCGTTTACTATGAAACTACTTGTAATATACAAAAGTAAAACAGGCTTTACAGAAAAGTATGCGAAATGGATATCTGACGAGCTTGATTGTCCTGCTGTATCCTATGAGGATTTAAAAACAGTTAATATTTCCGAGTATGATATTATTATTTTTGGAAGCCGCATACATGCAGGAAGAGTTGATGGACTTTCGAAATTTAAGAAACAGTTGGAGGAAAACGATAACAAAAAATTAGTTGTATTTGCTACAGGAGCAACACCTGCGGCGGCAAAGGATGAGATAGAAAACATCTGGAAAACTACTTTTCCTACGGAAGAACAATTAAAAACACCTCATTTTTATATGCAAGCAGGCTTGAGTTATGAAAAGATGGGAGTTGGTGATTGTTTTATAATGAAGGCTCTAGCAAAATTTTTAAGTGAAAAAAATAGCAAAAATAGTGTAGAAAATGGATGTGAACAGGCAATACGAAATTCCTACGATATCTCTTCCAAAGAATATATCGATCCTTTGATAAGCTATATAAGAGAAAAATAAATTAGGAAGTATAGAGACTTAAGAAAGTATAGTAACTTAAGAAAGTATGATAGCCGAAGTTAATACATAACTAGTAAAATAATCAATCAATATTTTGAAATACACCATAAGAAAAACAAATAATTCTTCTGTCTATCTTCAAGAAATTATAAAGAAAAGCGGATAAAAAACAGCTTAAAATGTCAATCTATTTATGTAACATATTGAACGAATATGGATATGAAATGTTAGGTTATAAAGCTTTTCATAATCGATTGACTGGAGATAGAGAAGACAATGAAGAAAAAAATCACATTTCCAACTGCTTATACCATCCTTTTTATTGTTTTGATATTGGGGGCAGCATTAACTTATTTTGTTAATGCGGGTTCTTATGCAAAATTGACTTACGATTTAGAAACTGATAGTTTTATTGAAACATTTCCAGATGGGACAAAGCAGACTTTAGAAGGAACCCAAGAAACTTTGAATCAGTTAGGAATAGTAAATGATATTGCTAAATTTAAAGAAGGAAGTATTAATAAACCGATATCAATACCCGGGACATATGAAAGATTAGATTCAAATCCGCAAGGAGTAGTGGATGTATTATTAGCTCCAATTAAAGGAGTATATGACAGTATAGGAATTATCTTGTTCGTGTTAATCATAGGCGGTGTCATCGGTGTAGTTAACGAAAGTGGCTCTATTAATGCAGGAATTGCTGCGCTATCACGAGTGACGAAAGGTCATGAATATCTACTGATCGTATTTGTAACATTCTTAATTACACTTGGAGGTACTACGTTTGGGCTGGCGGAAGAGACAATAGCCTTTTATCCGATATTAATGCCCGTATATTTAGCAGCAGGATATGATGCCATCGTTTGTATTGCAGCGATTTATATGGGTTCCGCAATTGGTTCTATGTTTTCAACTACGAATCCGTTTTCTGTTGTAATTGGTTCCAATGCAGCAGGTATCAACTTTACTCAAGGGATATCTTACCGAGTTATCGGCTTAATCATTGGGTTCCTTGTTACGACATGGTATATTGTACGATACGCTACAAGAATAAAAAAGAGTCCCGATAAATCTCTTGTTTATGAAATGCGAGAAGATATAAACAAAAATTTCAGTAAGCAGAAGGAAGAAGAATTTACAACTAGAAGAGTTTGGATATTATCTATTTTTGCACTCAGCTTCGTTGTTATGATTTATGGTGTTTCTAAACTTGGCTGGTGGTTTGAAGAAATGACAGCGCTCTTTTTAGTATCGGGAATTTTGATTGGAATTATTGCAGGGATTGGGGAGAAAGTTTTTGTCAACACGTTTGTCAGTGGAGCAGCTGATCTAGTTGGTGTTGGCCTTGTTATTGGTATTGCAAGAAGTATTAATATTATTTTGGAAAATGGTCTCGTATCAGACTCAATTTTATATAGTTTATCGAATCTCGTTTCTGGTATGAGTCCAAATATTTTCGTAATTCTAATGATGGTAGTGTTTTTAATCTTAGGCTTTTTTATTTCTTCCTCCTCTGGACTTGCTACACTAGCCATTCCTATTATGGCTCCACTTGCAGATGCTGTTGGTGTTCCAAAGGATGTGATTATTACAGCTTATATATTTGGCCAAGGGTTAATGGCTTTTATTACACCGACTGGGCTTATCTTGGCAAGTCTTGAGATGGTAAATGTAACGTATAATAAGTGGCTTAAATTTATTATGCCTTTATTAGGGATGATTGCAGTTGTGGCAGTAGCGATTTTATTGTTAGAAGTAAATCTATAAGTTGCAGATTATGTAGATAGATTAAATATTCTAAAAGCATAAATAGGTAGAGAAAGTGCATATTTTGTGTTAAGCAATCGTTTTAATCACTGTAAGATACTTTATGTTATTGGTCTATCAGCTTTTTTTGATAATAATAAAAATTAGTAGGGGATATAATGGATAATAACTCTGATTTAAAAGCTCAGTTAGAATGCTTCAAGAACTGTACCTTTCATTATACTGAAAGTGCACGAAAAGAAATGGATAAAGCTCATTTAGACGAAAAAATGTTAAGAACCAAAATATTGGAAGCGCAACGGATTGAGGTGGAAAGTCCAACTAATTTAGTAATTTCAGGTGAAAAGACGTTCAAGGTTAAGATAGAATTATTACAAGGAAATGATGTTCTGGTTCATTCCATTAGTTTCAATAAAGTAATGTTTGTTTTTTAGTTATTTTGGACTGTTATATATTTCATTAATGAAAGATAAAAAAGGTCTTCACATAGTGTGGAGACCTTTTAGAAGTATTTTGGTAAATAACTGATAAGAAAGGAATACGATATGAGGATTTTTATTGCAATAAATTTTACGGAAGAGATAAAGCATAACTTATATGAGCAAATTTTGAATTTAAAAGGGAAGTCAATAAAGGGAAATTTTACACGCAAAGAAAATCTTCACCTAACTCTGGCTTTTCTAGGGGAGGTTGATGAAAAGCATTTAGAAACATTGAAAAATGTAATTAATCAATTAGAGGTCTCTGAATTTCCTATTAATCTTTCTAATATGAGTGCATTCCATAATGGAGATGAGCTGTTGCCTTGGATAGGCATAGTTCCTAATACAAAACTGCAAGTATTGCAGCAGCAATTAACTGAAGGATTAAAGGCATCTGGATTTGCCCACGATGAAAAGAAATTCACTCCTCATGTCACCTTAGGGCGTAAAGTTCTTATGAAAAGTAATACCGAGCTTAATAGGTATGACGGATTATGTGGAAAAGAAATAGTGGTTAATGCAATTAGTATAATGAAATCTGAAAGGATAAATGGAATCCTAACTTATACCGAAATTTATAAAAGAAAGATTTAGATAATTTCTGTATTGATAGCAATTTCTCATGAAAATATTTGTTCAAATAGTAACAAAGTGATAAGCTATTATAGCATAAGGAAAAAGAATTTGTATGTATATAATAGATGAAACATATATAGAATGTATATAAAAGAAAAAAACATAATAAAATGACAGAAAAATATACGAAATAATCTTACAAATATCTGTCAAATAATTGACAAAATAGTAACAATAAGATAAAATTATACTATATATAATTCATACAAATTATATAGGAATTATGCATAGTTTCTAATGTACATATTGAAGGAGGACAATTTATGAAGAAAGTGGTTAAACTATCGATCTGCCTAGCTTTGGCATGCAGTATGGTAGCTTGTAGCCCTAAGAACGCATCCGATAGCGATACCGTTGGGGGCAACCAATCAACAGACAATGTGTTAACAGGAAAAGCAAAAGGGTTTGGAGGAGAAGTAATTGCTACGGTTACTCTTAAAGATGGAAAGATTGATAACGTAGTAATTGACGGCAGTAAAGAGACAAAAGGAATTGGATCAATAGCAATTGAAAAACTTCCAGCTAAAATTGTTGAAGCAGGGAAAGCTGATGTAGATGTAGTATCTGGTGCGACAGTAACTAGTAAGGCAATCATTGCTGCTGTGAATAATGCATTAGATCCTGAAAAATATCCGTATACAGCTGAAGAAGCAAATGCTGGTGTGACAAAGACTCCGGAAGTGGTTGTAGCCGCGGAAGTATTTCAAGGATTTGGTCTTTCTAACATAGGTCGAGTTGGACCAGGAAAAGATGATAAAGATGTTCAGGTTTATAGTATTAATCAAGTATTTGCAAATGTATTATTTGACGCAGAAGGTAGAATATTAGATCTGTATATCGACCAATTAGAGGTCGCAACACCAAACTATGATGGCGATTCTATGCCACACTTTAGTGGTTTTCCTGGTCAAAAGGGTTATAATTTAGATAGCAATCATGATGGTGTGATCGATGGTGTTACGGAAGATACCGATGCTAATTTCTTATCAGAAATTAGCTCTTGGGCTACAAAACGCGATCGTGGTGAAGATTATAAGATGGGAACCGGTACATGGGCATCTCAGATGGATAAGTTCCAATCGTTGTTTGTAGGAAAGACAGTTGCAGAAATTAAAGAATGGTATACGAAATATTGTTCTGATGTAAATGGCAGACCATTAAAGGCAGATAGTTCAAATGAAGCTGATGTAACAAAATACAGTACATTATCTGATGAAGATAAGACTATGCTTGCAGATGTTGTTTCCGGAGCAACGATGAGCTTGAATGATAGTCATGGAAATATTATTGAGGCAATCGAAATTGCTTACAATAACCGAAAGGGATTGGATATCAAAGGGGCAGCTGCGATTGGACTTGGTTTAGATACGAGCGGCCGTATTGGACCAGGAAAAGATGACAAAGATGTATCTGTATACAGTATCAATGAAGTTTATGCGAATACCTTATTTGATGCGGAAGGTAAAATTGTAGCAATCCGTGTAGATCAACTTGAAATAGCAACACCAAATTATGATGGTGAGTCCATGCCACATTTTAGTGGGTTTCCGGGTCAAGAAGGATATAATCTGGATGCTAATCATGATGGAGCTGTTGATGGGGTATCTGTGCCTACGGAAGAAACATTTGCTAGCGAAATCTCTTCCTGGATGACAAAACGTGATCGCGGTGAGAGCTATGTAATGGGAACAGGGAACTGGTCATCTCAGATGGATAAATTTGAAAGCATCTTTATAGGTAAGACCATTGGGGAAGTGGAAGAATGGTTTGCAAAATATTGCTCTGACTTAAATGGACGTCCATTAAAAGCGGACAGTAGTAAGGACGAGGATATTAAGAAATACAATGCACTAACAACTGAAGAACAAGCGATGTTAGCAGATGTTGTTTCTGGAGCTACAATGAGCTTAAAGGATAGCCACGGTGATATTATATCAGCAATTCGTAAGAGCTTAGCAAATAAAGTTACCATTGACCTGACTGTAAGTAAATAGTAACTATATATCTTGAATTTTCCAAAGGGCATTGTGAAAGATATTTATTAGTATTTAATTCAATTTACCGCTTGCGTAACTAAATAAATGGTGATCTGAGAGGTCGGTAGGTTATTTGTTGTTTTATTAAAAATTTGTAGAATTAACTTAGTTAAATAAAAGATTCTAACTTCTTTGGTACTATCTTAGTACAGTAAAAAGTAGTTAGAATCTTTTTTTAACATAAAAAGACTTGTTTATTAAGCTTTTTATTATTTTAAAAGCTTAAAAATGGCTAGAATCTATGTGATAGCTATGGTTGACGTAAAAGATGAAATGAAGTAAATTAATAACATAGAAACGAATTAGCTAGACGTTTGAATAAGAAGAATTGACTTAAGCGTTCTAGGATATATTTTAAAAAGTAATTGTAAACGGAATCTATTTGGAGGAATCTATGATATATGAGAAGCTAAGTGAAAATAGTGTGTTTCTTTTCAGTGAAGAAATTGAGCTTATTTTTTGCGCTCAGTCTATTTTTATGGAGGAAAGTAAAAATGACATATTTTCAAAGTTATATACGGAGGATTTGATAAATGAGCGAAAGCGCAGCTATTATTTTGCAAGTGAAATTCATTCAGCACTAAGTGCTCCTTATCAATTCGGATTTTTAGAACATTTGCTTCACTATCCGTTAAAAGATTTTTCTCTCGATGAATTTCAGGCATATTTGCTGTCATTATCCAAAGAGGACTTTCTAATGCGTTTTTTTGACTTAAGGGAAGATAGCGATATCATAGATCTAAAAGAAGCGACAAAAGCAGATGAATGCATCGAGAAATTCTATAATAATCATAATAATCTTATGAAAAGCTACATTGCGATGTTTTCTCTTTTTCATAACACAGATCGATATATCAAAGAATTTTTTGAACTAGCAAGAAGTTTTAAAACAAAGGAATTTACAAATTTAATGGAAGATTCAATAGAAGCAAGAAATAACGAGCTAGTTCGATGCCAAAGTGGATTAAGTGAGATGAAGGAATTAGAATTTTCTCAGTTTATTATGGGAAAAACTTTTTACAATCGTGGACCTTATGAGACTTTTTATTTTGCACCCAGCTTCCTGTTACCGTTTCGAGGCTCAAGATTTTTTGGAAAAGACCAGATATTGTTTTACAATGTAAATAAAATTCCTGTAAATGATGAGATAATGTTGAAGCAGTTAAAAGTTATTGCAGATAGTACACGATTAAAAATATTTGCGTTATTAAATAAAATGGAACCTATGCGGGGACTTGATATAGCGAATGAATTAAAATTGGCTCCATCTACCGTATCCCATCATATGGAACAATTAAAGAGCGCAGGGTTATTAAATGAAGAACAAGTCAAGAATTCAAAATACTATTCGATTAGCCGTAATAGTGTTAATGAATTATTGGCTGTGTTAACAGAAACATTAACGAAGAAGGGGGTTTAGAGTGGAGGGGAAATCTAATTCGGAATACTGCTTTTAATCTAAAATAAAATATAAATAAGCTTTCATAATTTATTGATATGCTCTCCCTGATGACAAACAGTTTTATTATATTAAACTGTTTGTCATCAGGGAGAGCATTTTTTATTTATAACAAGAAAGTTAGTGAAGCGTACTTGTATGGAAATTCCTCTTCGTCCTAAAAAATTTAATTGACAAACCATTATGATATTATTACAATGAATTCAACATATATCGAATTAGATATATATCGAATTTAATATGCAAATGGGAGGAATATTATGAAAGGCATAATAGAAGTGCAAAATCTACATAGGGAGTATGTTACGAGTAATGGATTTTTAAAGCGTAAAAAGAAAAAAGTAAAAGCCGTCCAAGGGATTAGTTTTCAAGTTACAAAGGGAGAAATCTTTGGTTTACTTGGAGAAAATGGTGCAGGGAAGACTACGACAATTAAGATGTTAATCACTCTATTAGCACCAAGTTCCGGTGAATGCAAAGTTTTTGGCTACAACACCTTTGGAGAGGAAAAGAATATCCGTAATCGAATCAATTTTATATTTGGCGGTGAGATGGGAGTATATCGGAGGCTATCAGCAAGGGATAACTTACTTTATTTTGCTAATTTATATAAGTTGGATGGGAAAAAAATCAAGCAGGATATTGATTTAATCTTAAAACTAGTAGGGTTAAAGGATAAAGCAGATGAATTGGTTGAAACCTATTCAAAAGGCATGATTCAAAGACTGCAGATTGCTAGAGGTTTAATTAATAATCCGGAGATATTATTCATGGATGAGCCTACGGTTGGATTAGATCCGGTTGGTGCCAGAATGCTACGTGACATCATTCGTCATCTAAAAGAGGAAGGTAAGACGATTGTATTAACTACTCATTACATGTATGAGGCAGATGAATTATGTGACCGTATTGCAATTATGAAACAGGGGAAAATAGTTGCGCTAGATACTCCAACTGGACTAAAGAATTTAGTAGAGGGAGCTAATAGTTTAGAAGATGCTTATATTAAGTTAGTAAGTGATGGAGTAGTCTGAATGATTTAATAGTCTTTTTAATTATAGTATGTACAATCAATTCATTAAAGTAGAAATATTTAATTCTGATTGATGATGAGGAAAAATGAAAGAGGGATAATAATATTTTAATATGCAAGTATGTGGCTGCGCTGTAACCACAAACTTGATTAACAAAATCAGCGCAGAAATGAGGAAGCCATGAATTTTATAAAAGTAATATATAGTACGCTTAGACTCCAGATGAAAAATTCATTTGCAAGGCCTATGTATCGGTTTTGTCTAATTGCAAATCCGATTGTTAACACGATATTACTGTATCATATGTTCTTAAATTCCAACATGGATAATTTTACAACCTATGTTATGCTTGGAGCAGGATTAATGGGGCTTTGGAGCTGTATCTGTTTCTCATCAGCTGGTGATATCAACAGAGAGCGGTTCAGTGGAACATTGTCGCTTATTTATATTACTCCAACAAGTTTTAGTGTGATATTACTTGGTAAGGTAATCGGTAATACAATTTTATCCTTTGTATCTTTGGTAATATCATTTTTAACTGCATTACTATTTTATCAGGCACCGATACATATTGAAGAGATGGGATATTTAATGTTAGCGATTTTTGCAGCTATGATTTGCTTTATTACTATTTCAATATTAATTGCTTATCTTTTGACATTATCAAGAAAGACACAGCTCTATATGAATTGTATTGAGGTTCCAATCATCTTTATCTGCGGCTTTTTATTTCCGGTTGAAATACTTCCAAGTTGGGTACAGCCAATAAGTTATATATTAGCACCAACATGGGCGGTTAAGCTAATTCGCTTAAGTGTTGCTGGGTTTACAGATTCTTTGATTTATTTTAAGACACTTGGTATCCTTTGTCTTATCACCATATTATACGTGATTGGAATCCTCTTAATATATAAACTAATTGATCGAGAGGTTCGCATTCGAGCGTCGTTAGAGCTTAGTTAGTGTTTTTAAATTATAATTGTGATTTAACGAGACATTATGTGAACAGTAGTAGCGTTTTAAAAGTTTTTCGTGTGTAGAATGAAGCTACAAGAATGGAGGTTTTCATGAAGCGTTTTATTACGCAATCTTGGCTTAATTTTAAAGGCCAAAAATCAGTATTTAATTTAGCAGAGTTTCTTTGCTTTGATACTGGATATCCACTGATAACTTTAATTTTTTATTGTGTTTTAGCAGGATATAGTTTTCATACAACGGACTTAACTCGCTGGGTAGTCGGAAATTCTTTTTTACTTTGTACGAATACCTGCATCTTTTCCCTTGGTTCTTCTTTTACAGGAGAACGTTATCATGGAAGAATACGCTCAATCATCGTAGCTCCGAGGAATAAGTTAGTGATTGTGTTAGAAAAAGGGTTGTTTTCAGGTATCATTGCGATTATAACTGTTTTTCTTGGATTCTTGGTTGGCAGTGGTATCTTTCGAGTAGATTTTAGTAGGATTCATCTTTTTTCATTCTTTTTAATAATAGTTATAGGAATGTTTTCAGCTACTGGATTTGGGCTGTTACTTTCTACCTTTGGCCTCATCACAGATCAAATGCACCTGGTGCTTAATCTTTCTTCCTATGCTTTAATGATTTTTTGTGGTGTTAATTTTCCGGTATCACAATTATCCTATGGAGCGCGCCTTTTATCCAATTGTCTTCCGTTAACTAGGAGTATAAAGGCAGCTAATTTATTGTTTGAGGTAACAAAAGGGGCGGAAGTCATTCGTTTGTTACTTGAAGAGCTATTGATAGGTGGTATTTATTTTATTGCTGCTTTTTTCCTAATTCGTATGGTTGAAAAAGTTGCGATTAAAAAAGCAACTTTTGAGGTATTTTAAGTTTATATAAAAAAGCTCTTTATTTTTACAGTCATTCTTTTTAAGAAGATTTTGTGCAATAGAAGAATTATCTATCGAGCATAATCTCCTTCTATTTTCATAGAGCAGAAGTGAGTCTAGTAAGAATTTTGTTCAACAGAAAAGACTAAAAAGTAATCACGGTTATTTATCTCAAATCTTATGTACAAACGTTAAGACAAGATTTTATAAATTAAAGATAAGAACTATGAGAAAATCGTAGAGAAAACGAAAAGAGAAATATGAAAAGAGAAATATGAAGTGAGAAAAAAAATATTGACATTGACGTTGCGTAATAGTTTATACTTCATTTTGAGGTGATAATAGTGGAATATACAGTAAATAAATTAGCAAAAATGTCGGGAATTAGTACACGCACCCTACGTTATTATGATGAAATCGAATTATTATCTCCTGAGAGAATCAGTTCGAATGGATACCGCATATATGGGCAGTCACAGGTTGACTTGTTGCAGCAGATACTATTTTTTAGAGAACTTGGATTGAGTTTAGAAGAAATCAAAGAGATTATTTATTCTAAAACATTTGATCGTACCAAGGCTCTAGAAAACCATTTAGCCGCTCTATATAAAAGGAAAGATCAGATCGATTTGCTGATTCAAAATGTTAGTAAAACATTACGTACTGTAAAAGGAGAGGCAGTTATGAGCGACAAAGAAAAATTTGAGGGATTCAAACAAAAACTAGTAGAAGAAAATGAAAACAACTATGGCAAGGAAATTCGTCAAAAATACGGTGACAAAGTAATTGATGCTTCGAATGCGAAAGTAAAAAACATGACGGGAGAGCAATATGCCGAGGTGGAACAATTATCAAAAGAAGTCAATGAAACACTAAAAGCAGCCTTCCTACAAGGAGACCCTTCGAGTGAGCTTGCGCAAAAAGCATGTGATTTACACAGACAATGGCTTTGTTATTTTTGGCCGGATGGGATGTATTCGAAAGAAGCGCACAAAGGACTTGCTAGCATGTATTGTGAAGATGAGAGATTCAAGGCTTATTATGATGCAATCACACCTGGTTGTGCAGAATTTCTACGTGATGCAATTAATATCTATTGCAAGTAATATGATATATAAGGATACCGCTGAGATTATCAGCGGTATTTTTATTAATATCCTAATTGATAATGGGAGATTTAGAAATACAAATGCAAGCAGCTTGCTTTTTTACTGAAGAAAAATTTTATATCTTCTACTAAAGCAAGCATTTCATAACTAAAGCAAACATTTTAATTTTCATAACTAAAGCAATCATTTTAAATTTCTTCTTGACGTATTTCAAAAAGATGATTACAATGTACCTTAAATTTATAAGAGAGGAGATTTGTTATGTTCTTAACTAAAATGCATCATCATCATCATGGTAAACAATAAGCCTATGAAATTTCATGGGCTTTTGTGCGTTGCATGTGCCCATGATGGATGATAAGTGATGGTTATAGAAAGAATAGCTAATCTCGTAGAATCATAGTCATTTGGGCATATGCCTGAATGGCTTTTTTGTTGCTGCAAGAGAGACAATATGTAGTGAAGAAATGAGGGATAATATGAAAATAAGTACAGTAAAAGGCATGAATGAATATTCGCCAAATGAAGTTTTATTAAGAGATTATTTACAGAATGTAATTTTAACAACATACCAATCTTTTGGATTCCAAAAGATTAGCACGCCAATCATGGAAGATATTGAAAATCTTGAAAATAGTGAGGGTGGAGAAAATTTAAAACTATTATTTAAAGTATTAAAACGCGGTGATAAATTAGAAAAAGATTTATCAGATGGAAACTATGAAAATCTGGCTGATTTAGGATTGCGATACGATTTAACTCTGCCGTTATGTCGCTATGTGGCTAACAATAAATTTAAGTTACCAACCCCATTTCGTTGTATCCAAATAGATAGGGTATACCGGGCGGAGCGTCCGCAGAAAGGGAGATTGCGAGAATTTGTACAATGTGATATTGATATCATTGGAACTGATTCATGCAATGCAGAAATTGAACTTATTACAACAACTGCCAAAGCCTTGGGGGAAATTGGAATACAGGATTTTGCTGTAAAAATTAATAATCGTAAACTGTTAAATACGTTACTTCTGTCTCTTGGTTTTACAAAAGATCAGCTGGAAGGTGTTTGTATCTCCTTTGATAAAATGAGCAAAATTGGAATTGGAGGAGTGAAAACCGAGTTAATGCAGAAAGGTTGTGATGAAGATGCAATTACTAAATTCATGAACCTTCTATCCAATATGCCAATTTCATTAGATACCATGCGTGAAATCTGCGGTGAGAATGAAGACATTAGAAGTCTTGAAACGATTATTAATTCATGCAGTAGAATTTCGAATGACCAATATCGTATGGAATTTGATTTATCTTTGGTAAGAGGTCAGAGTTATTATACAGGGGCAGTGTTTGAAATTGTAAGTAATGACTGGAATGGATCTATTGCTGGAGGCGGTAGATATGATAATCTGATTGGAAAGTTCACAAATGAGGTGATACCTGCGGTAGGTTTTAGCATTGGTTTTGAGCGTATTTATCAGATGTTATTAGAAAATAATTATCAAATTCCAAATATGAAAAAACGTTTGGCCATAGTATATAAAAAAGAAGCAATCGTTGAAGTGTTACAGGAAGCCGCAAAGTACCAACAGGACTTTGATATAGTTTTATATGAAGAAAAATCTAATGTTCGTAAGCAGATTGGTAAGATAAAGACGCAATGTGATGCATATCTTATTCTTAATCAATCTGAGGGAATGGTATTTTTCTCTGAAGAGGTTTAAAGGGTTAAATAATGAGGGATATGTATTGTAAATCGAAAATTGCTAAATATGCAAAAAACGTGATTTTGATTTTCAAGTAGTAAAAGCGTAGTAGCTCAGCTAATTCCTTTTGTGTTAAGTTCTTTTCTTTTCTGGTTTGATCCAGAAATAAACCAAATTTTTCATTGCTAATCTGATACATTAAGCCACCTCCTTCCCATATAGTACATTGATACATTATAGAATACAATCGACTGGCAGTAGAATTTGAGAATTATAACATGATTTCAATGCCGATCGAAGCTCACCCAAGTTGTAATTTGGTAGTGGTGTCATTTCATATATAATGAAACAGTCAATAAATATGAAGAACTGATGGATTATCGACTTTTTTAAAAAGAAAGAAGTAATTGAGGATCTTGTGTTTTTGGATATTGACGAAATGCTAGTTATTACGAAAGTAGAAGGATAGATTTTTGGCGTATGCCTTACATTACCTGCTTTTCGCTTACCACGCGAGTTTTATCAGAAATCACGTTATAGGATAGGAGCGTATCTTATGGTACATTTGTGGTATCAAAAAACTGGAGGTTTGACATGGCAGCTACAATGGATTTAAAAATAGCGCAATTAAGAAAGCGAAAAGGAGTTAATCAACAGGAGCTGGCTGATTTTTTAGGGGTAACGTTTCAATCCGTTAGTAAATGGGAGACAAAAACAACATTACCTGATATCACGTTGTTACCGCTTATTGCAGATTATTTTCAGGTTTCAGTGGATGAGCTTTTGGGTCTAAAACCAATTAAAGATTTACAGTATATGCCTCGTAATACGGATAATCGAGAAAATTGGAAGGACCGAGCAGATGTGATCGAGAATGATCGTCAATTCTTTTGGAATGAGGATTATCTTAATTACCTTATTAGAGAGGTATGGGCTATTAAAGAGCCAATTGATATAATTGAATTTTGCTGTTGCGACGGTGATCTTGGTAAGAGAATTCTTCCGTTGCTTCCTGCTGGAAGTACTTATACTGGGGTTGATAGTGAATGCCTGGTTGAAAAAGCAAGGAAACATTTTTTTGATTCAAATGTTTCTTATATTAGTGCTGATATTTATCAATTTAAAACGGAGCAAAAGTACCACCTTAGCATATGCCAAGCAACCTTGCGTCATATGAATAATCCGCTTCAAGTATTAGAAAATATGAAGGAGGCAGTTTTTCCAGGAGGTCTTGTGGTTTGTGTGGAAATTAATCGAGAAATAGAAAACGTTGGTTTTTATGCAGATGGCCTTAAGTATGACTCGCTTTGTACTTCCTTTGATTGGAGAAAACTTTGGTTAAAAGAATTGGAGTGTGAGGGAAGGGATTATGCAATCGGTATGCGTCTACCTTTTCTTATGAGAGAGATAGGGTTAAAGGATGTTGATGTAAGAATGAATGATAAAGTATCTTTTATAACTCCGGATACCAAAGGTTATGAGAAACTCTGTAATTCCTTTCGTACCTATCGAGGATTTCATCAAACAGGACAAAATGATATGTCAGAACAGGGAATTGAGTTCTTCATGAGCAGAGGATACCAGCGTTCGGAAGTAGAAAAACTAACCAAGTTTCAGATAGAGGTTTCAAAATACTTTAATGAAAATCAAGGTGATTTATCTTTCTTATTCTTCTTTGGTTTCTTGATTTCATTTGGTAGAAGATAGCTTTAAAATAGATCGCTTTAAAATAGAATAAATATTATGTTCCTATAAGAAATATCCCATGGTAATTATTTTGTATGACTTGTTCGGATTCTTGTACTATAGATTTTATAAAATTCATATACTGTATCAAGTTTGGCTAAAATGTAGAATCTTAACAATAGTCACTATTGAAATGATGTAACTGAAAAATGGGAGGTTGACGATGAGAAGAGAGGATTTACCACTACTTTTAGTAGACAATAGAAATGTAATGTCGATAATAAATGAAGGTGAATTCCGATGTTGTGGATTAAGCTTTGAAGAGGCGAAAGCGATTATCGAGATGCACGATGAAGCAGATATAATTCGCTGTTTTGCCGGTTATGACTTGGAGGAAATCGTTTTTGATTATCTTGGTATTGAGCAAAGAGGAATAAAGTATAAAAATATAGCCAACATGAGGGTTGGTCAAGATGCTATCGCTTTTAAGTTATTTATAACTCCATCCGAAACGCAACCAGTGATTGAAACTCCTATTGGTTCAGAAGCTAAAAAGATTCAGAACATTTATGTTTATTGTCAATATATAACTAGGATTAGTTAGGCAATTTCGTGAGGCTCTTTTAACATAACAATCCCTGTAATTACATAATGACAGATCTTTAATTTTAATGAGAGATATTTTAATATTACTTTGAGTAATTTATGTGGTAATAAAAAGAGAAGAGGATGTCACATTATAGAAAAAATTCTATTTTGACACCCTCTTTTGTCATGACTTCTCTATTACGTCCGCTCATTAATCTCTTTTTGACTATATTTAAATATATTCCAAATTACTATACGAATAGTTTAGTGTCTATGGTGACATGTTGTGTTAGATAATTAGGCGAATTTATTTGATCTAATATAACTTGAAATGCTGTAATTCCAATTGTATATGCATCTTGCTGCACATACTTAATTTTAACCTTTAATAAATTGTATATTTCCGAAAATTCTTCATCAAATACAATGATATCATCTGTAGTTAATCTTGTTGTATTCTCCAATACAGTGTTGATCGTTTTGATGCCAAGTTCATAGTTAAATGCTAATATTGCATCGATTTCTTTATTCTCATCTAAAAATTTTAGTATTTTGTTAGAGGTATTCTCATCATAATGCTTTAAATCATGTAATATGTAGTTTTTATATATTGGTACTTTTTCATCTGATAAGGCACTTTCGTATCCAATATATCGTTCTTGTAGCGATATAGCTGAATCAAGTGGGTGAGTAATTACAGCGATATGCTTTTTATTTTTCTTTAAAAAATAATTAGTTGCATTATAAGCAGCTTTTCTATTATTTGAGGTTATGGTACTAGTTTCAACTCCACGAAGTACGTTGTCTATTACAGCTAAAGGAAACTGTTGTAACGATAACTTAATGATTTCTTGGTTATATGTATTTTTGTTTACAGGAAATATAATTAGTGCATCTGCGCTGAGCAGTAGTTTCTTAATTAGTAGCTCTTCTAATATCTGGTCATACATTGTAACAGCAAGGATTACATTCCATCCATTTTTAGTTGCTAAGTGTTGAACGCCATCTACAAGATTCATCATATATCTACTCTTAATATCTGGTATAATCATGGCTACTGTTTTTTTGTTTTTTAAACTTAGAGGTGAGCTTGGTATCTCATCGTAAACTCTTAATTTCTCTAAAAGGTTCTCATCTAATTCAGTATTGATAAAGGTTCCTGAACCTTTCACTCTTACTAAATATCCCTTGTCTACTAAATTATTGATAGCTCTTTTAGAGGTTATGCGACTTACATTAAATTGTTGAGCCAATAGGTGTTCTGAAGGTATTTTATTTTTTCCTTTCTTTAGGTTGGAGCAAATAAGACGGTATAGATATTCTTCCACCTGACTGTATAAAGGCTTTCTCTGTTTATCTTCCATATAACTCTCCCTCTTTCTTTGATTTTTACCTTCCACATATTTATTCGCTATATCAAGTATGAAAAAATATATCAACTTTACATCAATACTAGTATATTTCTTATAATATATCAAGTAAAATTGTATTTATTTATTAAAAATAGATATAAATATAACAACTATTATTAGTTTTTATGTGTGTTTTCGTTGAAAACAAATCACAAACGTGATATATTTAGTAAAAAGTAACATATATTACGAATTTTGAAAGGAGCTTGTGATGAGAAAGAAAAAGTATTTGAGTTTTTTTATGGCTTTAGTACTAATGGTTTCATTAACAGCGAGTTTGGGAGGGTGTAGCAAGAAAAGTGATGAGATTGTAATTTATGTTGATGGAGGAGGGGGAAATGGCAATTTTAATACAACAGCATCAATGGAAAAAACACAGGAAAATCCATACCCGTATAACACATTAGAAGTTTTAGCAAAAGAATACATGGAGTTACATCCACAAGTAAAGATTGTGATTAATAATAATTCATTAAATAGTGATAGAGAAACAGTTGTTTCTTTATTAACAGCTGATGAGGCACCACATTTACTGTTTCAAATATCTCCTGATGAGTTAGCTGATGCAAAAAATGAATGGATAATTGATATGACAAGTTATTTAGAACAACCCAATCCTTATTGTGCTGATGGAGAGCCAGGAGCAAGCAGATGGAGAGAAATCTACAATGATAAAGAACTTTTAGCAACACAAGCTGCAGATGGAAAGTTTTATAAGATATGTTTAGAAAAAATTCCAATCGGTATTTTATATAACAAAAATATTTTTTCAGAAGCAGGTGTTACTAAAAATCCTGATACTTTTGGAGAACTCCTAGAAGTTCAGAAACAAATATATGAGAATACTGGGAAAAATCCTTACTTTCCAATTTATACATGGTATGATATTGTGCTTGAGGTGTCTTTATTTTCAAGATTATTTGATACATATGACGTAATTAAAAAAGATGGATTTATAAGTGCGGAAGAAATTTCTAAAGCCTATGTAGATGGTACATGGGGGATTAGTTCTAATCCAGTAACAGAAGCAGAAAAAATGTATAAAGAATACTTTAAGTTAATGAAAGAAAAGACTAAGTATTATCCAGAAGCATGGTCTTCCTATGTGGCATTAGAGGAGTTCCTGAAAGGAAATGTGGCCATGATAGAGGCTACTGGTGGATATATGGTACAAGCTGCTAATGATACTACGAAAGACTTTGAAGTTGGAGTGTTTGGATTTCCATATGTATCAGAAGATGACTCAGTTTATGGCGGAAATGGTGTATATCGTGGGACTGCAGGTCTGACTACAGGATATTATATTACCAATACAGCTGTAAAGGATGGACCAGAAACGGTTGAGGCCTGCGTGGATTTCCTAAAGTTTTTAACTGCACCAAAAAACAATAATAGATTGATTAATGATTTAGGTCTTGGATTACCATTATCTAAAGATGCTGAAATTATTGATTTATTTCAACCGTTAGTTGATATTTATGAAATCGATGTTGATAATCCAAATCGTTATGATTGGAACGCATTCTGTACTTGGAGTGACTTTGGAAAACAGTATTATGATACTTTTCTTATGACAGTACAGGCATATCAGATGGGAATGTATGATATTGATGAGGCGTTAGACGTAATGGAAACGGCAACAAAAACAGCAGTTGAAGCTATGATAAAAACAAATGGTTGGGTTTTTGAACAGTAAGGAGGCATAAGCTATTTTGCGAGAAAAAAACAAGATTAAACGCAAATATAAGTTAAGAGATTATGAAGCTTTCCTTTGGATTTTGCCAGGTATTGTTTTATTATTAATCTTTTCCTATTATCCTCCGATTTCAGCATTTTTTTATTCATTAACTGACTGGAATGCAAATAGGGCTAACTTTATTGGTTTGCAAAATTTTAAAGAATTATTAACAGATCAAATCTTTTGGAATGCATTAAAAACATCGATATTTTTAACTGTTGTTGGTATTTTAGTGGGTAATATAGCAACGATTTTCTTAGCAGAGCTTTTATTTAACTTAAAAAGAAAAAAAGCAAGCTCAACATATCGTTTTCTTTTTGTACTCCCTTGTTTGGTACCTGGAATTGTCACAATGCTATTATGGAATAAAATTATTTTTGCAGTAAATGAGACTGGACTGGCAAATGCAATTTTAATGAAAATAGGGCTGATTGATAATCCACTTACTTGGTATGCCGGAGATAAAACAGTTCTACTTAGTTTGATTTTAACCAATTTCCCTTGGGTAGCAGGTACTTCTTTTTTGATTTATCTAGCAGGATTACAGGGAATTCCTGAGTCTATTATCGAAGCAGCCGAGTTAGATGGTATCACAATTTTAAAGCGAATTAGATATATAGATTTTGCATACATAAGAGGTCAGATTAAGTACTTCCTCATTTTAGGGTTTATTGGAGGATTGCAAAACTATAGCATGCAGCTCCTTTTTACAAAGGGAGGACCTTTCTATAAGAGTATGGTACCAGGATATTATATCTATTGGCAGGCCTTTAACAATACTAGGTTTGGATATGCTTGCGCTTGTGGGGTTGTTATGTTTGTAATTATTTTCAGTGTTACTATATTTACAAATAAAATGAAATCGTCAGAGGAGGTAATGTAATGAAGCTACAGAAAAAGAAATCCTCCATTGGCCAGTGGATATGTCACATTATCCTATTGATACTTCTATTTCTTGTTATGTTTCCAATATTTTTAATGATAATCAAAAGTTTCAAAACCATAGAACAAGAGATCCACAATCCTTTTGCTGTAACAGTTCCTTTCTATTTTAAAAACTACTCCTTAGCTTGGAAGTACATTAGTGGTTATATTTTGAATACAGTCCTTATTGCTGTATTATGTACGTTAGGAATTGTTACTGTAAGTAGTAGTATGGCCTATGGATTTACAAGATACCAGTTCCCGTTCAAGAATGTGCTTTTTATGCTAGTTCTCTCATTGATGATGATACCAGCGGTTTTAACTTTAGTACCGCAATATTGTATGGTTAAAGATTTTGGACTTATTAACACAAGACTTGGTGTTATTTTACCGACGATTGCAGGATCTTTGCCTTTTGGAACTTTTTTATTAAAAACTTTTTTTAGTGGATTACCAGGTGATTTATTTGAGGCAGCTGATATCGACGGTGCAAATTCAATCACTAAGTTTTCAAAAATTGCATTACCGTTATCAACCCCGATTTTAGCGACATTAGGTTTAACGAGTTTTTTGAATTCATGGAATGATCTTATATGGCCACAACTGGTACTAAGGAAAGAAAGTTTACAGACATTAACTATAGCAATGACTTCATTTACAACCAATTATTATTCTACAACACATAGCTATGCAGTCCCTTTAGCAGGTTATGTAATTGCGAGTGCTCCACTAATAATTCTTTTTATGCTTACTTCAAAGCAGTTTATACGAGGTTTGACCAGTGGAGCGATTAAGATGTAGATGAGAGTAGGAGGAGAGAGATTGAAAATTCGTAACTTTAGTAGTCTTGCTTTGTTAATAGCTACTTCGCTATTATTAGCAGGCTGTAAGAGAATAGAAACAAGTACACAACCGCTAGATACAGAAGTTCAGAAAAATGAAGTAGAGAATAGTGAAGAGGAACTGGGTATGATAAAAGATGGGATAGAAAAAGGGGACATAAAAGAAGTGCAGGTGTTTGCTGATAGAAATTTTAAGAATGGATTTTTTGTAAGATCTCAGACAGATGGAGTTGCAACTCCACTAGGCGTAATTACTTTTGAACAGACGGAGATAGAACCAAGCTGGTCTATCGGTCAGTGGTATTGTGGTTACTATTATCGACAGAACCAAAGTTTATACGATTCTTATAATTTTCTCAAAGCAAAACGGACGGATAATGATTCTAAACATACCTTTGTTGATGCCAGCAAAAAGGTTACTTTAGATACCGAAACAGGTGAAATGTACTTGAGATTAGAGGGAAGTAAGGAATATTTAGAACCAAGAGAGCAAAATCAACCATGGCCGCATTTATTATTTGAATATAATACTGAAGAGCAATTTAAGGTTTCGGAGCTGAAATCACTTCGTTTTAATACAGAATTTACAATTACTAAAATGAAAAGTGGATTTGTTAATGAAGCTCAAATTGATCCTAATTTACATACTGCACAGTTCGTATTTTATATTATAGTTAAAAATACAAATCCTGCTAGTCCTGATTTTAATAATTTTATATGGTTTGGACTAAATCTTTATGATGCGAGGTGGGAGATTGTTCCTGCGTATGCATCTCAAGACTCTGGTAAAGAGATTAATACGGGAGCCTTTATTTACCAGCCAATTTCGTCAACCTATTGCAAGGTTCCAACCAGGGTGGCGGAACAACAGATAATTGATTATGATTTACTCCCACGGATAGAAGATGCATTAACAGCAGCAAAACAAGCTGGGTTTTTAAAAAATACCCATTGGGAAGATTTAAGTTTATGTGGAGGCAATTTTGGATTTGAGGTAACAGGAACTTATGACATTGCTGCTGAAATATCAAAGCTTGATCTTTGGGCAGGAAAATAGTTTAGTTAGGGAGGGTTATGAAACAGATTATAGTTGATTCAGATTTTAAACGTGGATTTGCCTTATGTCATACAGATGGCTTAATAACCAAAAATCCTATTAGAATATTAAATTTTGGGGGATTGGCAGAGGAAAACCCAGTTTGGAAGATAGCGCAATGGTGTAGTCAGTATAATCTTGCAAACGGGACAGAAACTGTATTATCCGATGCTTCCTATGAATACAGAGATAGCAGTAAATACGTTAAAACGCATCGCGGTAAGGGTGTGATTGAATTTGGTTTAAATGCCTCTAAGGAATATAGTCATCCTCGAGCAGAAGGAGAGGGTTGGCCGCATATACTTTTGGAACAAGAATTTGCAACAGATTATTATTGCCGTGATTTGCAACGTTTAGAGCAAGCGGTTGGATTTAGAATTACAAAGTTTAAAAACTATATGAAAGAAGTGGAGCAAACAGATTTGCATACGATCCAATTCCAATGGTTTTTATCAATAGAAAATCGAAACGTGCAATCTAAGGGATACCATGATTTTTATTGGTTTGGTATATCCTATTTTGATTATCCGCGATATAGTTATCCACCAGGTTTCCAGGCTCAGGATGGCGGGAAGGAAGAAAATACAGGTAAATTTATATATATAATTCCTTCTAAGTCTATTTTAAAAAAGCCTGTTATCATAGGCGAGGAAAATTTAATTAGAGCAGATACATTGAAAGAAGTTGAAAATGCATTTTTTGTGGCAAAAGAAAGAGGTTTTTTAAAGGATAGTAACTGGGAGGATATGTGTATTTCCAATATGAACATAGGATTTGAAGTAACCGGAACATTCGAAGTGGAAGCGGTAATAAATGAAATTCAAATAATTGTTTAATGAAGGAGAATAAGCATGAAAAAATTCTGGAAGGTGTTATTGTGTGCATTAGTATCGATTTGCACGGTGTTATCAATGAATGGGGTTTATGTAAGTGCAGAGGAAACGTTTACTGTAAATGATGGAAAGACAACAGATTTCATTGAAGGATGGCCAGGCATGGGGACAATGGGGGCATATGTCAATGAAATAGGCGAAACTGTAATTGGAGCAGATATGCCTATGGGATTTGGTCATAGATTACAAAATTTATATCGTGTTGATTTATATACTCAGGAAATTAACTATACAATGACTGTTCCAGATGGTGCATTAGGATTCTATGCTCTTGTACAGGCAGAATTTATTAATCAGGGTGCATCCTTAGCGTTTGTAATAAATCGTACAGAAGCAGGTACTACCACCTTGTTGATTGGTCAAAGCCATGAAGCAGCAGATCTTACTCTGGTTAAGGGTTTAGAGTTAAAAGATAAAGCAGAACATACCTTGGATATTAAATTTGAAAAAGCAGATGGTGGCGTAGTATTACATATCACGGCAGATGGAAATTCTGAAGATATTATGATTAGCGATGAAGTGCTAGCAGCTTGTTTAGGAACTACAGATGGTTCAATTAATAGTTCTTTAAATCAAATTATTGGTGGATGGAATGGAATAATTGGAACAGTAATTCATTCCTATACTGATGCAAATAGAGCTACTTACATTGAAAGTACCAAATCAGAATTTGAAGAGTATAGTACTAAAATTAATGCTGCCAAAGCTAGTGCTGACAGATTAAATAGTGATTCCAATATAGCAGATTTTGTAGCAGTAAGAAAAGAGGCTGCTCTCGTTGAGATTGCGATTCAACATTCATCTTTACGCAATTATGAGAGAACACTATTAAAAAATGAATTAAAAAAAGTCTATGAGTCAATTGGTAAGCATGGTACAGAAGATACTGATTTTCAAGAGTTAATTATAATAGCTTCCTATATAGAAGTATTTTCAGAAAAAGCTACAGTAAGTTCTTTGGTATCGAAAGAAGATACACAAGCTGCAGAAAATTTAAAGACAACGATTGATTATGATAGATTTCTTGAATATGAAGATAATGAAAAATATGCAGAGTACATAGCAAACGTAAAGTCAAAGTATGCAGATGCAAGAAATAATTTAAATACTGTAAAAGATAAGATTGTCCTCAATGATATTGAAGCATTTGAAACAATGGTAAATGATTTATCAAGTGATGAAAAAATTCAAAAAGCTGGTGATGGTAAGAATATAATTATTTTATCCAATGCATTATTAGCAAATCAAGAGAATTACGGAGAAAGGGTTGCAGCTGCTTCTAAAACTCTTAGTAAGGCTATGAAATCTTATGCTGGAGAGCTTGCTAAATCATGGGATATTTATAATGTATCTTTTGTAAAAGCAAACGAACAAGGTGGTATAGATTTTTCTGCAACGGACTACTATAACGACGATCCAGCAAGTGATGTAGGTATTTCATATCGAGATAAATTAAAGTTAGATGGACTAAGTGTAGAGTTTACTTATAATTCAGGTAACCTTGGCGCGAATGTGTGGTTGGGACTACATTTCTTTAATGAACTAGATGTGATGCATATATCAGAAACAGATAATTATGCAGCGTCTACCGGTATTACTACATTAATTGTTCCTAAGTCAGATTCAACTGATTTTCAAATGGGATACCCTAAATTATATGGAAATTGTCCAATGGAAGGATGGCCGACGGTACCAGTAGGTACTATAGGAACTAAATTCAAATTAGAGTTTAAGAAAAATGCTGATGTATATGAAGTATATGTGACAGCAAATGATGGTGAGAGCACACTTTTGCATAAAATGGATGCAGAAGTCTTAGAAACATATCTTACTAATGGAGAAGGGTATTTGAATATAGGTTGCTGTGATAAGGACTTAGGCCAATGCAGTATAACGCTTCATACGATCAATGGTAAACCAGCTTCATCCTTAGTAGCTACTAATGTCTATGTAGATACAGAGGATGTAGTGGAAAAGGGAGAAGAGACAACTCCAGTACCAACTAGTAACCCAGAAGAAAATGAAGTTATTTCAGAAGAAAATGTCATAAAAGACAAGGGGAATGTTCTTATACCGATTGTAATTGTTGTGGTAGTTCTTGTAGTGAGTTGTATTGTGATTTTTGTATTGAAGAAAAAACAGAAGAAAAATTAGTTCATACAATTTCGTGCTAATAAAGCTGTTAATACGAAGACAGTCTATAACACATCTTGTAATTCAAAACTGAAACTGTTAGAGAATACCTTTAACAGTTTCAGTAATAACTAATCGAGGGTGCTTATGTTAATTCATGAAGATAATAGATATATAGTTGAAAAAGAATATAATCTAGTTACAGAGCCACAAAATGCTTCCCTTTTTACAACGGGGAATGGATATATGGGGGTTAGAGGAAGTCTAGAGGAATTTGGATCGACTAGAATACAAGGTAGCTTTATTCGAGGTTTTGTTGATGAAATAATCGAAGTAATAGAGCCTTTTTGTGATAATGAATATATGAAAAAGTATTATTTTGATGAGGAGAAATTGAAGAAATTTGATAAGCAAATTTCATGTATTAATCTTGTCGACTTTCTTTTAATACGTTTTCGTATTGGTGATGAGATATTTTATCCATGGGAAGGTGAAATCTTATCTTGGGAGAGAAGGCTCGATACTTCTCAAAGCATATTCCAAAGAAGTGTAACATGGAAAGATAAGATGGGTAATATAACTGTTTTTGAATTTGAGCGCTTTGCGTCCTATGATGAAGAACATCGATACTGTATGAGAGCAATGGCTAAGCCACAAAATCATTTTTTACCAGTTGAAATTATCTCTGGTATTGATACAGACGTGAGAACTGGTGGACAAAGAGTTTTACAGTTTATTAATAATCAAATTTTGAATAATGGTTTGATTTCTTGCTTTCAATCAGGGAAAAGGTACGGTATTACTTGCAAGATTGCTGTTAAAAATTCTTTTTTTATGGATGGAAAACTACAGCATTCTATAGGTGAACAGCAAGAGAATTTATTGTTAAACAAAGCATTGATGCCAGGTGGAGGACGTGAGTATTGCGTTGAAAAAACTATCTACCTTACGACGGACAGGGATTGTGATCCACTATTTGATACAATCGATACAGTATTGTTAGATGTTGGTACATATGATGCTTATAAAGAGGCCCATATCAGAGAATGGAGTCAATTTTTTTCAAATTTTGATATAAAGATTTTGGGTGATGATCGAAAGGATGCACAGTTGCGTTTTGCAACCTATCATGCAGTAATTACTGGGGACAGAAATAATAGTATCCATAGCCTCTCAGCAAAAGGTCTAACTGGCGAGCGGTATAATCAGTTTGTATGGTGGGATTGTGAAATATATCAATTACCAATTTTCATCCATGCTTTTCCTGAAGTAGCAAAACATGCTCTTATTTATCGTTATGATAGATTAGAAGAAGCGAGAGAAAATGCTAAGTTAGAGGGGTGTAAGGGTGCTAGATACCCTTTCGTATCTTCTTTAGAGGGAAAGGAACATGTCTGGATTTATGCTAGGCATCCATTTTTGCAAGTTCATATTACTGCTGATATTGGGTTTGGTATCATTAATTACTTTATAAACACACTTGATTATGAATTTATGGAGCTCTATGGATTTGAAATGCTTTATGAAATCTGTCGCTATTGGGTCAGTAAAGTCATATTAAAAGATGGTACTTATCAATTACTAGGGGTTACAGGGACAGATGAACATCATCCATACGTAGATAATGATGCATATACAAACTATATAGTGCAATATGTTCTTCAAGAAACAATACTACTTGATAGCCAATACTCAAGTACAAAAGTAAGAGATAAAATAGGAATAACAGTTAATGAATTAAAGGATATTGAGCAAGTTTCAAGATTGTTATATTTACCGTTAGAAAAATCAGGTTTGATTCCCCAATTCGATGGATATTTTGACTTAAGCAGAGATTTAGAGGTAGATGGAAGCGGTACAGGTAAAAATTTTCAAATGAAACAAGCAGGCTTATATCATAAGAGTCAAGTCATTAAGCAACCTGATGTTATGCTTTTATTTAGTTACTTAAATTTTGAAATTAAGAATAGCAGATATGAAGAAAATTGGGATTATTATGAGAAAATGTGCGAATCGTCTTCTTCCTTAACGTTTCCAGTTCATGCAATTTGTTCTGCAGATGCGAATCGTATGCTTTCCTTTTTAAATTATTTCAATGAAACAGTAAATATTGATTTATTAGATATCCACCATTGTGCTTGGCAGGGTGTTCATGCAGGGTGTTTATCAGGTGCTTGGTATGCGATTTTTCGAGGGTTGATGGGAATTGTTACAAGAATTGATTGTATACAAATTAATCCGAAGTTAATTCCTTTTTGGCAAGGAGTAGAGCTTTCTTTTATCTATCAAACAAAAAAAATTAAGGCTACTTTAAATGGGAATGTATTTACTTTAGGTAGTGAAGATAAGAAAGAAATCTCGGTTTATTTTCAAGGAAAAAGATATGCTTTTGTTGACAGATTGGAGGTATCCTTCTGATGGTGAGAAAGGGAACAATACTTTTTTTACCAGTATTAATCTTATGTAGTTTAGTTAGTGGCTGTAATAGGAAAGAAAACAAGATAAATGAAAATAATGAAGTGTCTATGGAAAGTGACTCCTTGACATTAGGAGGTGAATGGAATGTGGAAGATCGTGTGAAACCACTTTGGAGTACAAAAAGAGTAGAAGAAGAAAGTGTGATGTTAGTTTCAGTTGATGGTGCAATGCCTTGCGGTAATTTGATTTTTAAGCCTACTAAAATTATAAGTGTGTATACTTATGATATGATAATGGGCATTAAGAGAGAATGGAAAGAAGGAGAGGACTTTGTTATAGATGATAATCAAATCACAGCACTCAGTGAGGATATACCATCTATGACATCAAAACAGGTTTTAGGGGAAGAGCGAATTCCAGGTTTTAATTATTCGGATATTCCTAGTGTTACAGCGGGACTGTATTTACCATTTACGGAGGGTACTGAAATTATATCTAAACAGATTTATGTAACTTATGAGCATGAAGATGAATTTCTTGGTCATGTACCAACGTATGCTCTGGAAAAATTACCACGAACGAAAGAAAAACTTAGGAATAAAGGAGAACTTCAATTATTTGTCTATGGAGATTCTATTTCAACAGGTGCAAATAGCACAGGGTATCTGAATGTCTATCCTTATAAAGACAGTTGGCCTGATATGGTTGCAAAAAATCTAAGCAGACACTATGATACGGAAGTTGTTTTATTGAATAAGGCTGTAGGTGGTTGGACAAGTGAAAATGCTATTAAAAGTACAGAGTCTACAGGTTGGGTTAAGGGGAAAGAAATTAAACAATCAGGTATTAAGGGAACACTTGGTGAGATGCCAGATTATTATCCTGATCTAGTTATCTTAGGTTTTGGTATGAACGATGCTACACTTGGAGTTGGAAAACAAGAGTATAAATTATATATGAATAAAATAATTAAAACAATACGAGAGCGTAATAAGGATTGTGAATTTATTTTGTTAGGAAGTATGTTAGCAAATCCAATGGCTATCAATCAATCAAAAAATCAAATTTCTTATTTTAAAATATTAGAAGAAATTGTGGAAGAAAATGAAGGAATTGTTGCTGTTAATATTGGCCAGATACATCAGGATTTATTAGATGCGGGCAAGGGTTATTTAGATATGACTAGTAACAATGTCAATCATCCAAATGATTTTTTTGCAAGTTGCTATGCTATGAGTATCTTGTCATTATTAATTAGCCATTAATGCTTGTCATTATCTTTATCCAATACCAAAACAACTCCGTATATAGAGTAAATCATTTTAGGAAAGACAGATAGGAATAACAAAGTCATAGACAAAAATCTCTAGATTCAAAAGAAAGGGGGGAGAATATGAAAGGTTTTATATTTGATTTAGATGGCGTGATATGCTCGACTGATGAATATCATTACGAGGCATGGAAAGTGCTTGCTAAAAAACTAGGAGTTTCCTTTAGTCGGATGGATAATAACCGACAAAGAGGGGTTAGCAGGATGGAAAGTTTAGAAGTGTTACTTGAAAAGTCAGAGAAGTTGTTTACAGAAGATGAAAAAGTCACATTGGCGGATTATAAAAATAAGATATATCAATCTCTACTAAATAATATGGGTGAAAAAGATTTAAGTTATGAAGTAAAAGATACGCTTGATAGATTACGAGAGAAAGGGTATAAACTTGCTATAGGTTCCTCGAGTAGAAATGCAAAAATAATTTTAGAGAAAATAGGATTAGATAATTATTTTGATGCAGTATCAGATGGAAATAATATAACAAAGAGCAAACCAGATCCGGAGGTCTTTATTAAAGCAGCTGAATATATGAATATTCCGTGTGAACAGTGTTATGTTGTTGAGGATGCTAAATCTGGTGTTGAAGCAGCTATTGCCGGAGGGTTTAAAACAATAGCAGTTGGGGATGCTATTAAGTATAAGATTGCAGAGTATAACCTTAACTCGTTTCAAGAATTATTAAAAATAGTATAATATAAGATATTATGAGAAACCGTAACAGGATGTCTGTAAGACATATGTGATGGTTTCCTTTTTTTTATACAAAATAAGAGGTAATATTTTATGTTGTTATTAATATACTTGCGTGATAGGTAAGGGTCTGTTGATTCAAGAGATATAAGAACAAATAGGAGTGAAGCGAATTATCGTAAACCCGAGAAAGATAACGAAAAAGAGAAAAGCTTGACGAAAAGAGTTTGACAAACAGAAGCATTTCCTAGTAATATAATAAGTATTGATAAGAACCGTTACAAATCATTAACCTGGTTTGTGACGGTAAATTTATGTATTAAGGTACCTTATTGTGCGTAACCTATCAAGCAATGAAAAATAGAAATATTTTTGGTTCATAGGAATGTAGGTGATTAAGGTAAGGGAAACTACAACAGAGTACTTGATAGGAAAGGAGCATCTTGTGAGACAGGGTAAATTAAGTGGTTTACTCCCAATAGGAGTTTTTTTGATATTATTTATAGGTAGCGGAATTTTATTTCAAAATTTCTATGCAATGCCTGCCATTGTTGCGTTTTTAATCGCACTTGCTGTAGCATTGATTCAAAACCCGAAAAAAAGCCTAAATGATAAGCTACGTGTTGTGACACAAAGTATGGGAGATGAAAATGTCATGACAATGTGCTTGATATTTATACTAGCTGGGGCATTTTCAGGTGCGGTTCAGGCAGCAGGAGGAGTAGAAAGCACGGTGAATTTTGGATTATCCATTATGCCACCGAGTATTGCAGTAGCAGGGATTTTTATTATTGCTTGCTTTATCTCGGTCGCAATGGGGACAAGCGTTGGTACAATTGCAGCATTAACACCAATAGCGGTTGGAGTTGGTGATAAAACTGGATTTTCTATGGCAATGTGTATTGGTGCTGTAGTTTGTGGTGCTATGTTTGGAGATAATCTTTCTATGATTTCTGATACGACCATTGCTGCTACGAAGACACAAGGTTGTGAAATGAAAGATAAGTTTAAAGAGAATTTTTGGATTGTATTGCCAGCTGCTATCGTTACAATTATTCTATTTCTTCTATTAGCAGGGAAATCCGATTATAATATTGTTGGTGATCTAGATTATAATCTATTTCGAATTATACCATACTTGGTCGTTCTAATCGGAGCTTTAATTGGTTTTAATGTATTTGTTGTTCTTTTGCTTGGAACATTATGCTCTATTCTTGTTGGGGTATTGAGCGGAACAATTCCATTTGCATCGATATTTACCGTAATAGCAAGTGGTACTGATGGCAAAGGTGGTATCATGAGTATGTATGATATCACAGCAATTTCTATAGTGGTTGCAGGTATTATAGGCTTAGTGAAGGAAAATGGAGGTATTGATTATATCTTATCCTTAATTAAGAAGCGAGTAAAAACAAACAAAGGGGCTCAACTTGGAATAGCAGCGTTAAGTTCCTTAGTAGATATTTCTACTGCAAATAATACCATTGCGATAGTTATGGCTGGACCAATTGCCAAGGATATTTCGGAAGAGTTTGATATTGAACCAAAAAGAACAGCTGCATTACTTGATATCTTTACCTCTGTTTGGCAAGGAATCATTCCATATGGAGCACAGCTTTTGTATGCGAGTGCAGGTGCAGCAGCTGTTGGTATTGCAATTACACCAATGGAAATAATACCATATCTCTTCTATCCTATACTTATGGGGGTATGTGGAATTCTTGCAATCCTTTTTAGTAAATCCACACGATCAAATAAAAATTGAAAAGATAAGATAGGTTACAAGGAAATTATGAAACATTTCTTTATAAATGTTCTACTTGATGTGAGGATACTCACACCTGAAAAGAAGTCAAATAAACTTTATCCATGAATTCTGTTATGAATATTGTAGAATGCTTTCAAATGATAGAGTTGTAGGGGACATTTCTTGTACAATTTCAAAAAAGTGATATAATTTGAAATGTAAAGGCTGAATAAATGCCTCATTTTCAAGGTGTATCACTTTTTTATGTTGAATGTATGTAGGCTATGAATGAAATAAGTGTAGAATTTTATCGTTTTTAAACGTCGGCCTATTTTTGGAAAAGTGATGAGTGTTACATCAATTCACGAGCATTCAGCATTTGAGGATTGATTAGATTTTTATAAGAGGGTGATTGTGGCAGAAGAGAATGAGTTTCCTGATAGAATTAGTGAAATAGTGGAGATGAAAAATATAGAAAAAATGGCGAATAGTACTGATTACGTTTATTTGATTTTAATAAATTCTTACAAATATAATAGTAGTAGGAGAAAATGAAATGAAGTACATAGGAATTATAAAACGATTATTAGGAATTAATATGTTTAACAAAAGAAGAATAAAAAAAGATTACCGTAAAATTGAAAAATGCTTCTCCAAACATCAAAATTATTGTGAAAAACAAAAAAATATGAAAGATCAACTTGAGAAAAATTATAATGAGACAGAGAAAAAAGATTATTCTGAGAAAGAATTACTGAAACGATTGCAATATTTGCAAAATGGATTGGGGCTGTATCAGTCTTTTTATATATCTGTTATCACAGGTGCGATTTTTTTAACATTATCTTTATGTTTACCAGGTATGATGCAGATAACATTAGATTACGAAAGCAAAATAGCACAGCATAAATATCTATTAAACAACGATGAATTTTATGCTGAGGGTTATAAGCAAGGGATAATTGACATGAAGCAAGATAGTGGAAGCGAATATATCACTTCCTCGATAGATTTTGATGTATTGCATGAGCGACAAGTGAATCTATATTTCGACGGATATAATTATGCACAAAATGATGGTTATGGTTATTCTTCATTTAATCTCATAATTTTGATAATAATCGCTTATTTGGGATTCACAATATACATATATTGTCAGTTGAAGTCACAGCAAAATGCTTTCAATAAATACCAAACAAATGATTTTGAAATTGACCTAATAAAAAAGAAGTTGGGCATAGTTAAAAATGAGACTAAACATTATAGGGTAAAACTGAAAAATCAAGGCCGAAAGGTAAAGGTGAGTGTTGATGAGATAGAAATCGTAGAGGAATTGTGAGGTAGTTCATCAAGAAGAAGGCAACAACCGTTTTTCTAAAATGAGTGACCTACTGGTGGTTTGGCGGAATTGGACAGTTTCTTACTATATTATTAATTGAATCCAAAGGGGGAATGGGGAGGTAATCATGACATATACATGTCTGGTGGTAGATGATGAGAAGGAGTTAGCTATCGCAACCTGTGAGTATTTTAATATGTTTGGTGTATCAGCAGCCTATGTGACGAATAAACAGGACTGTCTTAAGTTTCTTAAGGAGCATGAGGTTAAATTGATTTTATTAGATATCAATTTACAAGAGGATAGCGGTTTTTTATTGTGTAAAGAGATACGTGAATTTTCTGATATTCCAATCTTTTTTATTAGTGCAAGACAAAGTGATGATGACATCTTAATGGCACTTAATATCGGTGGTGATGATTATATTAAAAAACCATATGCGCTTAGTGTATTACTTGCTAAGGTTAAGGTGGTATTAAAAAGGCTTGAGGATACGAAAGAAAGACTGCCAATGCAATCGGGAAGAATACGAGTAGATGTAAAAGCTAGAAAAGTATATGTGGAAGATATGGAAATAGAGTTAAAAAATAAAGAGTTTAAGTTGTTTCTTTATCTATTTCAACATCCAAACATCGTTATAACAAAGGATGAATTATTTGCAAATGTTTGGGGTGATGCATTCTTTAGTGACGGTACGCTAAATGTACATATCAGAAAGCTAAGAGAGAAAATAGAAAAAGATCCAAATAATCCGGAAATCATTAAGACAATCTGGGGAACAGGATATCGGATGGAATTATGAAACTGAAACGGTGGATGATTGGAATAACCTTATTCTTAATTGGGTGTTATATGATAACGATTGGATATCTTATGAAGCAAAAGGTATCAAAATTAGATATTACCCAGATGAATGCGATTGCAAAATGTGTTGAAAAAGGCCTCCAAGAAGGAAACTCAGTCTCTGATATAGAGAATACGAAGATAGAAAAATCTAATTATGATTTTAAAATTATCCTCTGCAATAATCCCGAATATGATAAAACGATATATAAAGGTTTAGCTGATAGAACTACGATAATGGACATAAAAAGTGGTGATACAATGATAGGTAAGATTTTATTTCCACTTGATACCATGGCAGAGGAAGCTCTTAGAAATCACTTGCTTCGGATGAGTACAATATTGTTTGGAAGTCTTTTATTGTTTATCTGGGGATTAGGTGCATTTGTTTATATTCGTTTTGTAAAGCCATTTATAAGTCTTAAGAGTTTTGCCACCAGAATTGCTGCAGGGAATCTGGATTTTCCACTACATATGCAAAAAAAGAATTATTTCGGTGCCTTCACAGAGAGTTTTGACATCATGAGAGAAGAGCTAAAAGCATCAAGATTAGGAGAATATGAGGCGAATAAGAGTAAAAAAGAGCTTGTTGCCAGTCTCTCCCACGATATAAAAACGCCCGTTTCCACAATAAAAGCATATTGTGAATTAATAACTGTAAAAAGTAACGAGGAAGATACCATACGAAAGGTTCAAATTATTGATGAGAAAGCGGATATGATTGATCATCTCATCAGTGATATGTTTCATGCAACATTAGAGGATTTAACTGTTCTAAAAATTATCTGTAAGGAAGAAATGAGCACAATTCTTGATGAAATTCTGGAGCAGATGAATCATTATAGTAAGATACATAAAATCAATCCAATTCCAGAATGTTTGATTTATTGCGATGCTTTAAGACTAAGCCAAGTGATTGATAACATCATCAATAATTCTTATAAATATGCAGGAAGTAAAATAGAAGTAAGCAGTAAAGTGGAACAAGAGTATCTAAAAATAACCATTCGTGATTTTGGGGAAGAGGTCGAAGAAAGTGATCTGCCTATGCTATGTGAGAAATTCTATCGTGGTAAGAATAGCTCGAAAACGAATGGTTCTGGGCTTGGATTATATCTAGCGAAACAGTTTATGGAAGGGATGAAAGGGAGCCTGGAGGTATATTGTGAGCAGGGCTTTGTGGTTACCTTATATCTTCGTTTGGGAGGATTAGGTGCCAAAGATTTAAGAAACAGATAAGGATTTCATAAGGAACGGAAAAAGACTGTTTAAGGTTCCAAACGTATAATGTAGTTATCAGTAGTTGCTTTTCAATCTGATAAAAGGTGCGTTTTTTGCACCGTCAAACGGATTATTGAAACATACTTTTGTTTCAATAATTTAGTCAATATTATATGGAGGAATGAAGGATGCCAACTATTTTAGAAGCGAAAATGTTATGTAAAACATTTTCGACTGGAAGTATACAACAGCATGTGTTAAAGAATCTTAATATCCAGATAAAAGAAGGAGATTTTACTGTTATCATGGGGAGTTCCGGATCAGGAAAATCAACTTTACTGTATGCATTATCCGGTATGGACCGTCCAACGCTTGGTGAAATTATTTTTCGAGACACTAAGATTAGTCAATACTCCAATGATAAACTAGCTGTATTTCGGAGATCTCATTGCGGATTTATCTTTCAGCAGATTTATTTAAACGAAACGATGAGTATTCTAGATAATATTTTAGTCAGTGGGTTACTGGTAAGTAAAGACCGAAAGACTATCACTAAGAGAGCAAAGGAGTTACTTTCGGATGTTGGTTTAGATGAAAAATGTTATAATAAGTTCCCTTCCCAGCTATCTGGTGGAGAGGCACAAAGAGTTGCAATTGTAAGAGCATTAATAAATGAACCGGAAATCGTATTTGCTGACGAACCAACCGGTGCGCTTAACTCTGAGAATGCTACTCATGTCTTAGATGTAATGACAAAGATAAATGAAAATGGTCAATCCATTGTTATGGTTACTCACGACATTAAGACTGCAAGAAGGGCAAATCGTATTCTTTACCTGAAAGATGGTGTGATACTTGATGAGTGTAACTTAGGTGTTTACAAGAAGAATGATCCTGATCGCCACGCCAATCTACATGAATTCTTGCAGAAAATGGGGTGGTAAGTATGAAGCTATTTTTGATTGCAAAGAACAATATCAAAAGTTCACTCGCTACCTCTATTATATTGGTTCTTTTAGTTATACTGTCCACTTTCATGATGTATACAGGAATAGGGATAGAGAGTCAGCTTAACGAATTTGTTGATGAAAAAAATGATAGGCTTCAAGGTGCTGACAGTACTGTGATTGTTGGAAATTCAAGCTTAGATAACGCGATTACGATACTTAACCAAAGGAAAGACGTTGACCAATATGAAGTTCATGACAGTATCTATTATACCTCACCGAAGATTATTAATAAAACTAAGCAGGATAAGGAAAAAAATCTGATTACGATTGTTTTAAATGCAAGTGATTCTTATAATATTAGTCAGATTCCAATTCTTGATGAGACCGAAGAAAAATTAGAAAATGGGATTTTGGCACCTTATATCTTAAAAACTGCTGATCATTATGAAACTGGTGATGTGATTGAGATTACTGTTGAAAATCGGACTCACACTTTTGTAATTGCTGGATTTTATGAAAATGTTATTTTTGCTACACCAAGTAATGTTTCGATGTATCAGTTTTTTGTTAATGACTCTGATTTTCAAACTCTTAGAGAAGAAGTGACGGATAGTGCAAAACAAAGTGTTATTAATATTCGTCTGGATGGAACCAGCAGCGAAGAATTTGAGAGAAGCTTTGGGCTTCAATTTAAGAGTATGGTAACGGGAGAGAATGATTATTTACAGATCTTAGCTTATGACACATTTAAAGAAGGTACAACGATGTTTGTTAACATTCTTATGGTCATATTAATAGCATTTTCCCTGATACTTTTAACAATTGCTTTGGTAGTAATCCGATTTTCGATTATTGTACATTTGGAAAAAAATATAAAAAATATTGGGTCCCTCGAGGCAATCGGTTATACAACGAGACAGATAAAATACTCTTTATTACTTGAATTCATAATGCTCACGTTAGGTGGTATTCTGATAGGGTTAGTTGTAGCAATTGCAGCTTCTTCGCCAGTTGGTAATATTATATCAGCATCGATTGGACTACAATGGAATGGGCATATTAGCAATCTAGGTATTATTTTTAGTTTTCTTATAAATCTGCTTCTGATTCTTATTGTCACCGCTATGACTGCAAGAAAATTAAAAAGAATTACTCCTTTGGTAGCCCTCCGTAGTGGTATAGAAACACATAACTTTAAGAGAAATTATCTTCCGCTAGAAAAATCAAAACTTAACCTTAACTTTTCTATTGGTATGAAAGGACTTTTATTCAATAGAAAACAAAACATTGTTATGTCGGTGATTATTTCTCTTTTAACATTTGCTTGTGTATATGCAATTGCTATGTATTATAATTTTGTAATTGATGATACCGCATTACTAAATTTAGTCGGGATGGAAACCTCAGAAATTCAAATGTCAATAGATGCAAAAGACTATGACAAGGTTATTCATCAAGTAAAGGAAATGGATGAAGTTATTAAGGTTTATGACTACATTTGGGAGGATATGCTATTAAAAAATGGAGAGAAGGAAAGCCAGGTACGAGTTGAGGTGACGGATGATTTTTCGTTGCTTGAGATAAAAACATTAGTAGCTGGTAGACTTGCCGAATATGATAATGAGATCGTGATTAGCAATAAAACATTAGATGACCTTGGATTAGAGCTAGGTGACAGTGTCACAGTGTCCTCCTTTGGGAGTGAAGAGCAATATTTAATCGTTGGTGTGAAACAACATATTAATGGGCTTGGAAAGGGTGCCAGTCTAACAACAGAAGGTGTGAAGAGACTAAGACCAAATTATAAGATAACGATGGCTTCCATTTATCTAGCAGATGGAGTGGATGTAAAAACCTTTATTAAAAAACTAAATGATGAGTTCACTGATATTGATAAACTAATTATTAATCTAGAAGATTCAATTAACACAGTTATGGAATCATTTAACGGTTCAATTTCGACACTTTGTATCGTGTGTGGAGGTATAACAGCAATCACGGTAGTATTGATTTTGCTTCTTTTAATTAAAGTAAAAATTATAAAGGAGCAAAAGCAATATGGTATCTATAAAGCACTTGGATACACTACTTCTCAACTTATGCTGCATGTAGGATACAGTTATTTGCCAGTGATCTTACTTGGAAGTTTGATTGGATTAGTACTTGGTGTTCTTATGTCAAATCCTATTACTCGTTCGCTACTTGCAAGTAATGGCATCATGAAGGTTAACTTTATTATGCCATATCAATATATTGTTTTCATTCCTCTTGGTATTATCCTAGTTTCAGCGATAACGATATTGTTGTCGTCACTCAGAATTCGAAGTATAACGCCTACAAAACTGTTTGATCAATAAGATAATTCTTCTCTTAAAAAAATAATGTACAAAAAGGTACCTAAATTTGGTTTGTAAAGCCATCTTAAGGTACCTTTTTATATTACAAATACTATTTTATTATCTGCGTTGCTAATGAAGAATCATCTTGCGACAACCCTGCTTAATTATTTCAAAAAATTAATAAATATCGTTATAACTGCTGAGTTTGCAAAATCAATAAAGAGACATCCGACAATTGGTACAACAAAGTAAGGAGTTGGTACAAAGCCATATCGATTTGTAAGCTCGTCCATATTTGCAATCGCATTCGGTGTTGCACCCATACCAAAACCACAGAGAGCAGATGAAAAAACAGCTGCTTCATAATTATTTCCCATAACACGGAATGTAATAAAATAAGCAAAAAGTCCAGTCAAAAGTACTTGTGCAATTAGTAAAATAATAAGTGGTAAAGCTAAATCAAACAATTCCCATAGCTTTAAGCCCATAAGTGCCATAGTTAAAAAGAAGGAGAGACTAAGTCCACCAAGAGTTTCAATTTCTTTTTCTACTATCTCTATACGTCTCATATCATAGAGATTGCGGATGATAGCAGCAACGACCATTGCTCCAATATAGGAAGGGAACGTTAGCTCTAAGTTTTCGATCCATCCAGATAAATAGGATCCAAGCCCCATAGCTAAAAACAATAAACAAGCGCCCGTCATTAATTTCTTAAAAGATAGTATATTATGATTTTCTTCATTATAATCTCCAACAGTATCTGGCTGATTATTAGAAAATTCATCATGTGCCGTTACTAGTTTTTTACGATGAATCAGGGTTCTGGCAACTAATCCACCAACAATGCTTCCCATGATAAGTCCAAAAGTTGCGGAGGCAATTGATACTGTAGTGGCACCAGAGACACCTAAGTTTTCTAAAATCGGTCCAAAAGAGCCAGCAGTACCATGCCCGCCGACCATTGGGATAGAAGCGGTACAAAGACCAAGAAGTGGAGAAAAATTGAATAACGACGCCAAAGACACTCCTATCGAATTTTGGAGAACAACAAGAAGTATTGAAAGACCTAAAAAGGTGATAACTTTTAACCCTCCCTTTTTTAAGGTCTTAAAACTTGCTGTAAATCCGATACTAGTAAAAAAGGCAGTCATAAAAATCGGTTGTAGTGTAGTATCCAATGTTATAGTTGCTAGATTGGTTACTTTTAATACTAATACTAAGACTGAGAACAGAATTCCACCAACAACAGAGGGCGGAATACAGTATTTTTTAATTATTGTTATTTTATTGTGTAAATATCTTCCGATATAAAATACAATGGAAACCAGAGCCATTGTTTTATATAGATCTAAATGTATTTCCATAGAATTTGGTCCGTCCTTTGATGTTAATTTGTATTAGTATACTAGATATAAATGAAAAAAAACATAGTTCAGGCAGAATTAATCTAAGGAAAATAAATCCAAGTGAAAATAAAATCCAAGTGAAGCTTGAGAGAGAGTTAACAAGCTCACTTGGATTTTATAGGATGTATTAAGATAAAGTTAGAAAGTAATCTCTTCGTTATAGAAGCATGCTTTTAATAACTTCTCCATCTCTTCTTGTGTTGGGATTCTTGGATTTGATCCAGTACAAGCATCAGAGATAGCATTTGCAGCGACTTCAGGTAATTTTTCTAAGAATTCTTTTTCATCGATGATACCATTTTCATATTCCTTGATACAGCTTGGAATATTCAAGGAGCGGTTCATCTGATTTAATTCTTCAATTAGAGCATCTACAAGTTCTGTAGTCGTATTGCCTTTTAAGAAAAGTGCAGTTGCGATTTCAGCGTAACGTTTCGCTGCATCTTCATTTTTAGAATTAAATTTAATAACTTTTGGTAGATACATTGCATTTGCACAACCATGAACAATATGACCTCCTGAGTAGGCAGCGCCGGTTTTATGAGCCATGGAGTGAACAATACCAAGTAATGCGTTGGAGAATGCCATACCAGCTAAACATTGTGCATTGTGCATCTTATCACGTGCATCCATATTGCCATCATAAGAAGACTTTAAATATTCATGAACCATACGGATAGCATGCATTGCAAGAGGATCGGTATAATCGCAATGTAGTGTGGAAACATATGCTTCCACAGCGTGTGTCATAGCATCCATGCCAGTATGTGCGGTGAGTTTTGCAGGCATTGTCTCTGCTAAATCAGGATCTACGATTGCAACATCTGGTGTAATATTAAAGTCTGCCAGAGGATATTTAATACCCTTGTGATAGTCTGTAATTACGCTAAAAGCAGTCACTTCAGTTGCTGTTCCAGAGGTAGATGGGATAGCACAGAATTTTGCTTTTGTACGTAGGGTTGGGAAGTTAAATGGAACAATCAAATCTTCGAATGTTGTGTCTGGATATTCATAGAATGCCCACATTGCTTTTGCTGCATCAATTGGAGAACCGCCACCCATGGATATAATCCAATCCGGCTCGAATTCTCTCATCGCAGCAGCACCCTTCATTACAGTTTCTACACTAGGGTCTGGCTCTACATTTTCAAACAAAGAGACTTCCATACCAGCTTCTTTTATGTAATCAATGGCTCTATCCAAAAATCCAAAACGTTTCATGGAGCCGCCTCCAACAACGATAATTGCTTTTTTACCTGTTAAATTTTTTAGTTCCGCAAGAGAACCCTTTCCATGATATAAATCTCTTGGTAGTGTAAAACGTGCCATAATTTTTTCCTCCTTCTATGTATCGTAGATTATTTGTTAAACAATTAACAAAAGAATAACACATAGAAAAGATGAGGTCAATAGAAAAATGTTAAATAAATAACAAATAAATCGAAATAAAATATAAGACATATAAGGAAAAGCGATATTAATGGGTATAATAGATACTTTAATGTTAATTAAAGCCTTGTTTCTATACGGCAGAATGTTAAATTATAAACATATCATCTACTAGTCAATTGGTTGTATTTAAAAATCGTTTTTAGTAAAATGTAATGTAGTAAGTGTATAGGAGAGAAAAATATGAATCAGAAGACTACTGTACAGTTTTATCCTACTGTAGAAGATCGTAAACTTAAATTTGCAGTTTTAGTAGCTATATATCATGGTAAATTTTGGAATGCTTTATCTTGTAGATGTTTTTGAATTTGGGGATCTTCCAAACTATGAGATGGAGAAAGTTGTTATACTTACTAAAATCCCTGAACAATGGACCTATCCGGACATACAGCCAACATTAATAAAATATATAATGGAGACTGATGAATTTAAAGAAATCACTAAAATAATCGGAATTAAACCATAGTAATTAGGTTATAAGGAGGGAAGCAGGTATGACAAAATCTGAATACTTAAAAAATCCTGGCAGGATGGCATCCTTGCCTTTTTGGAAAGAGCAAAAGTATGGTAATTTAAGCACAATAAAGATAGTTCATGAGGAGCAGTATAAGGAATCGGATTATAGAAATTACACCAAGAAACATTACTTTAAGCTAATACATCGTTTAAATGAGGTTCCACGATTGATATTGGATTCCTCTCTTGAAATTGATGTCGTGAAGATAGATCAATTAGAATTTGTCGCAAACTTTATTAATCAATGCTATGAGAACATCCGGGTTTCTAAGGATGAGGTGAGTAAGTGGATGAACGAGAGCGTATTTTCACCAACCACTTGGGTAACTATAAGTAAAATAGGTGTTGGGGTGATTGCACTTGGGATTGCTGATTTTGATGAAGAAGTGAAAGAAGGAATCTTTGAATGGATTCAGGTATTACCTGAGTATCAAGGGAAAGGTATTGGAAAGATATTGGTGATAGAATTACTACAAAGACTAAAATACTCCTATTGCGAAACAGGAGAAATAATTTACTGTTGTCACAGCAAAGAATTTCATGTAAAATACGCATTACGAGAAAAGAATTGAATATAGGAGAAAAAAGATGTTTTGTGAGAAAGAACCATATATCTTAGTTTTTGGAGTTTCAATATATGATATCATAGGATTTACTAATCAAAGCTTTAAACCAAACGATTCAAATCCTGGTAAGGTTAGAATTTCCTTTGGAGGCGTTTGCAGAAATATTGCAGAGAATTTAGCAAGAGTGGGAGTAAATACAAAGTTTATTTCTGTAGTTGGTGATGACGAAAAAGGAAGAAGTTTATTAGAGCATGCTAATAAGATGCAGCTTGATATGAAAGATTCATTGATTGTAAAAGGAGAGTCTACACCAACCTATATGGCAATCCTCAATGAAGAAGGGGAACTTGAAGCCGGTATTGTAGATATGAAGGTTACAGAATATATTACAAAGGAGTTTATAGATTCTAAGGCTGAATTGTTTGAACAAGCGGAATATGTAGTTCTCGATGCAGACAATCCACCGCTTCTTGAGTATGTATTAAAGAAATTTTATGGGAAAACTAAGTTTATTATGGATCCTGTCTCTTCAACTAAAGCAAAATCTGTTAAGCATCTAATTCCATACCTTCATACGATAAAACCAAATCGTATAGAAGCTGAGATCTTGTGCGGATTTCCAATAAAAGACATGAAAGATTTAAGAAAAGCTGGTAAGTATTTTTTAGACCAAGGTTTACAAAAAGTCTTTATCAGCTTGGATATGCAAGGAGTTTATTATAATGACCGTGAATCAGAAGGCTTATTAAAAACGGATAAGGTGTCCGTTGTAAATGTAACCGGAGCAGGGGATTCTTGTGTTGCAGGTTTGGGGTTTGGATATATGAAAGGGTTGGACACGCAGGATACCTTAAAAATTGCAATTGCAATGTCTGTGATAACGATAGCTCATGAGGACACCATACATCCTGATATGAGTTATGATTTAGTAACAAGCTCAATAAAATCAATCACATGGATAGAAGAAAATATATTATAAAATCCCGCAAGGGCTATTGTAGCGAATGAAATGCACCCAAAATGTTAGATGAAATGCTGGCATGCAGATGCATTTTAATGGTATAAAAATAAAAGTATTCTCCATAATTAAATTGACAAAATTATTATCAATTGTTAGCATAATAATATCAAGATTTTCAAATATAATTGAGAGGATGTGTTTTGCTCGTCATTGACATACAGTGTAATCATAAGCTGTTTTGTTGATGTACGAAACGAGATTAAATCAAAAGTGAAGCTAGTAGAAACTCTGCTAATTAAGCAGTCTTTTTTCGTATGTTTTCTTTTGAATTTATCTCTCGGCAAAACATTTTAGGCTGCAGAGATTCTCTGCAGCCTTTTTTGCGTATTTCAATCTGTTTGAGTTACAGTTAAAACATACTTTCGATTTTGCAAAATCAGTTTTTGCTGATACTAAATTCATAAGGGACACAAAATTTGTTTTTATTTTTTTAAATGAAAATCTTGATACCCTGTTAAGATAAAAAGCACTTAGAGCAGAAACGGGGATAGTTAGTTCACACAATTTTGTGCCTGCGCCCAATTTTGCAGGCTAAGGAAAGGCATGATAATTATATGAGAATAGAGCAAGCAGAGAATATGTTACAACGAAAAATAATTGCTAAAGAAGTACTAATGAAGTTACCAGAATGGTTTGGAATACCAAGTTCAACCGATGAATACGTTGAAAATAGCGGTTCCTTACCTATGTGGGTTGCATACCAAGAATCAGAGGCAGTAGGATTTCTTTCAATGAAAAAACATAATGATTATAGTGCGGAAATCTATGTTATGGGAATAACTCCGAATTATCATAGACAAGGAATCGGTAAAATGTTATTTGAATATGCTTATGAATGGTGTCAAAGCAACAAGATAGAATATTTACAGGTTAAGACGCTGGATGATAGTAGTAAAGATCCGTTTTATGCTAAGACAAGAGAATTCTATTACAGTATGGGATTTCGGCCACTCGAATGTTTTAAGACATTATGGGATGAATGGAACCCTTGCCTTGTCATGATACAAAAGGTTGTAAGTGAGGATACAACAGTAAGATATTAGGTAGTAGAGAATGTGTAGAAATAGCGTAAAATTATATTGTTAGGAGTGATTTTGATAGTTTGCAATTTTTGTCATTTAGTGGTAGAATAAAAAAGGTTAAAAATCGAGAATTCTATTATAAGAGATTATTATAGAATCAAGTATTCTATTTACAGTGATATATATAGAATCAAATATACTATTTACAGTGATATATAAAGAATCAAGTACTCTATTTACAATGATATATAAAGAACCAAGTATCCTCTTGATATAGTAAATTACAATTAACAATTATAGAACGTTTCAAATGTAAAGGAATAAGTATCGAAAGAAGTTTAATGCGCCATTATATGATGTATTAAACTTCTAAGTACGTTAACGAATAAAAAATATCTCATAACGAAAAATGATACTAATAGGTTAACCAATCTATGGATAGTAAGGTTAACTTTGTGCCTGTGATGCAGCTATAAACATGGTATGTGCAAGTAAGTAAAGAAATGGAGATAAATATGACATTATATGAACAATTACAAAATTATAAACCATACAATGAGCAAGAGGAGAAAGATAAAGAAGCGATGATGTGGTTTATGAAACATTCAGAGAATGTTTTTACACGGGATAATAAAATTGCACATTTTTCTGCATCCTCATGGTTAGTTAATAAAGATAGAACCAAGGTAGTTATGGTGTATCATAATCTCTATGATTCTTGGGCGTGGACAGGTGGACATGCAGATGGAGATGAAGATTTGCTACACGTGTCAATAAAAGAAGCGGAAGAAGAAACCGGATTAACGAATGTAATTGCTGTAAACCCAGACATATATTCTGTTGAAATTCTTACAGTAGATGGTCATATCAAACGAGGTTCGTATGTGTCTTCTCATCTTCATATCAATGTTACGTATCTGTTAGAAGCTGACGAGGAGCAAGAGTTATCTGTAAAATTAGATGAGAATAGCGGTGTTAGATGGTTTACATTGGAGGAAGCTGTTACTGCATGTAGTGAACCGTGGATGAAACAAATCTATCAAAAACTAAATGAGAAGCTCAGAAGAAATTAATTTAAAACTCAGGAAACATTAATGAGAAACTCAGAAAAAACTAGTGACGAAATCGTATTTAATTGATATAATTATTATAATAATTGGAATTATTGAGTAAATACACAAAAATATGGCAAGTTATACAAATGATTAAATAGTGCAGAAAATCATTATATCATGGATATTATTGTAATTAAAATACAATGTAAATGTAAAAGGAGAAAACACTATGAGATTGAGACGAAGAGGTTCTTGCGCTGAGATGGATGGCATCTTACAGTATGTAGAGGATGCTATGGCAGGCAAAGATTGTGGTTGTTGTCCTTCAAGCAATCATGTGATTCATAGTCGGGTAATTAAAGATTTTAATACCTTGATTGAGAATGAAAAAAGGATGTCAAAGGCGGCAAAAGAAGTATTGGATATTGCAAGTTCCATCAGTAGTTTTGATGTGGGAATGTCTTATATTTCAACGAAATTAATGGATTTTGCGACTGAAATGTCTTCTGTCAGTGAATCCAATCTCGCTATTGTGGAAGAGACGACTGCAACTATGAATCAAGTAAATGAAACGATTGATTATACAGCAGGTACCTTAGAGAAACTGTCAAATGAATCTGAAATTCTAGCCTCTAAGAATAATAATAGTAAAGAATTATTAGAAGATGTTACTGCACTAAAAGAAAATGTTATTCTAGATACTAAGATTATGAACGACAAAATTGAGCAACTTGTTGTTTTGGCAACTGAGGTTGGTAAGATTGTTGAAAGTGTTCAAACAATTGCAAATCAAACAAATTTGTTAGCGTTAAATGCAGCGATAGAAGCAGCAAGAGCGGGAGAACAGGGAAAAGGTTTTTCTGTTGTAGCAGAAGAAGTTCGTAAGTTAGCGGATGATACAAAGCATAACCTGGAAGGAATGAGAGCTTTCGTAGATGATATCCACAATGCTTCGAGAGAAGGAAAAGAAAGCATGGATCGAGCTATGGAATCTACCAGTCAAATGAGTGATAAGATTGATATGGTATCCGAGACGATTGGTGAGAATATCGAAATGCTCCAGGGTGTTGTGTCTAGTGTTGGGGACATACATAATTCAATGCAAGGAATTAAACTTGCAGCTAATGAGATTAGCAGCGCGATGGAAACATCCAGCTCCGATGCGCAACGTCTTACTGAAATGACACAGGAAGTTTCTAAGGATGCTCAGGAGAGTGTAAAATATTCAAAGAGTATCTCTGAAATTGACGATCGACTATCACATGAAATAAGAGAAATGTTTGAAGGATTGAGTACAGGTAATCAAGCAGTTACCAATGAAGAGCTTCAACTTGTGATTGAAAAGGCTGTAAAGGCTCACTCTGAGTGGATGGTTAATTTAAAGAATATTGTGGATAACATGAAGATAGCACCTATACAAACGAATTCACATAAGTGTGCATTTGGACATTTCTATCATGCACTTGTTATAGATCATGAAGCAATTGAGAAGGAATGGAAAGAAATCGATGGATTCCATGATCAATTCCATAGAATGGGAGATAAGGTAATAAAAGCTGTAAAAGCACAAGATAGAAAGATGGCGAATGATTTATATAATGAGGCATCTGTTGTTTCTACTCAGATACTTGGATTACTGCAGAAAGTTCACCAAAAGATAGAACAATTAAATAAACAAGGAATAAAGATTTTTGATTAAAACAATAGAAAATATATTTTGAACTTTCTATTGTTAGGGGAATGGGGCTATGTGAAAGAAGCATAGCCCTTTTTCTTTTGGTACAATTATATCTTAAGAATCAACGTAAAGTATGACCATTCATATACTGATACTGATAAAAAAAAGAGAATTATGTGTATCCGTTGATCTAGATGAGGTATTTGATCCTGGTTGGAGAGAAAAACTTGAAAATATTTGGACAGAAACGACCACGAGAGCGAAATACTCTTATACCTGTCTCTTTTACTCAGATGGCTCCAAAGGTCCTACCTTTTTATTTAACAAGATTCATAATAGGTTTGGGTATCGTTGGATTAAGCCGGTACACGAAGAATTAGAATACATCGGAGTAGGGGGAGAGCAACACATTATCCCTATCGCTCTTTAGAGTCTCTCACTTCTTGGAATCATATTTTGGAGTCTCAGATTTCTCGGAATAATTGACAACTAAGTAGGTAAGAGGTATAATCACAATACTGGAATGCGTGGAAAGACGTTTTAGTAACATAATGTCTAGCATTCTTAACCAAATGATTGATAGGAACGAATGAATGATGAACCAGAAGGAAACTATTTTTTGTATAACAGTAGGCTCTACACATTTTAATAATGTTAGACATTGTGTAGAGCCGAATACCATAGATTATTTCATTTGAAATAAAGAGGGTAATAGAAAGTGTGCACAAGCCTAGAGATAGTTGGCACTAACACATTTCTTGCTCTCATGGGAAAAGCAAGCATAAACCACTATTATGCTTAGTTTTTGTACCATAAATAAGGTATCGGTAAGGCTGTAGACATTGTCTGCAGCCTTTTGTTTTGTCAGAATGTTCTTTCAAGAAAAAAGCAGAAGGCGAGCGCATAAGCGCAGTCTTCTGCTTTTTTTGTTTATAGAAAATTAAAGAGCGTAGTGTGACAATGCTACTTTTTCTTCCTATCATAAAATTTCTATCCTTAATTACAGGTTTGTGTTTGTGTTGTTCACAAACTTTATAAGATTAAACAGCACAGAAAGAGGAAGTATATGAGTTTATTAGAAATTAACAACGTATCGCATGCTTATGGAGAAAAAACACTGTATAAACAGGTATCTCTAGAATTCTATCAAGGGGAGCATATTGGAATCGTGGGCTCTAATGGTGCGGGTAAAAGCACTTTAATACAAATGATGATTGGGGAGGTGATTCCAGATCAGGGATATATAAGATGGCAAAATGGGATTCGTACTGGATATCTGGATCAATATGCAAAGATGGAGGATGATATTAGTATCATTCAGTATCTAAAGACTGCATTCTCAGAATTATATCAGGTAGAAACTGAGTTAACCAATCTTTATGAAAAGTTGTCTGAGGCAGAAGATGTGGAACTGTACTATAATAAAATTAACGCGTATCAACAAAAATTAGAAGACGAAGATTTCTATCAGATTGATAGTAGAATTTCAAAAATTGTTACCGGACTTGGGATTGATGCATTTAATATTAATTCCTTGCTTGGAAAGCTAAGCGGCGGACAACGGGCGAAAGTGATTCTGGCAAAATTATTATTAAATGAAACGGATGTATTAATTTTGGATGAACCAACGAACTTCTTGGATAAGGAGCATGTTGTATGGTTGGCGGAATATTTAAAAAATTACAAAGGCTCTTATTTTGTCGTATCTCATAATTATGAGTTTCTTGAACAGTCAGGTTCTGATATCTGTGATATCGAGTTTGGGACAATGAAAAAATACGGTGTGAGGTACTCAGAATTTCTTAAATTAAAAGAAAAGCAAAAAGAAGATTATATAAAAAGATACACCCTGCAACAAGAGGAAATAAAGAGAACAGAAGAATTTATACGTAAAAATATCGCGGGTATTAAGACGAAGATGGCACAAGGAAGAAGAACACGTCTGGAGAGGATGGAGCGCTTAGAGAAACCAAATTTTCAGCAAAAAGTACATCTGAATTTCTTATGGGTATCTCCGGCTGCCTCCCCGGCACTAGTGATAAAGAACTTAGAAGTCGGTTATGATAAAGTCTTATTACCGTCAATTAACCTTACAATGATGAGTTCTGAAAAAATAGCAATTACCGGATTTAACGGAATTGGCAAATCAACTCTTTTAAAAACTCTGGTAGGGTATATTAATTCGTTAGGAGGGGCGTATCGTTTTTCGGATACCGTAACACTTGGATATTTTGAACAGGAGTTAAGCTGGGAGGATTCCTCGAAAACCCCGTTTCAGATAGTTATGGATTATGACCCAGCCATGAAAAGGGAACAGATCAGAAGAAAGCTATCTGAAGTTGGAATTAAGTCAGAGCATATTGAGAAGGAGATCAGACTGTTAAGTGGTGGCGAACAGGCTAAAGTAAAGCTATGTTTATTATTATTAAAACCATGTAATTTTTTGATTCTTGATGAGCCTACGAATCATCTAGACCAAGAAGCAAAAGAGGGATTAAAAAGCGCTTTGGAGGAATTTTCGGGAAATATCATATTGGTGTCTCATGAGGAGAAATTCTATAGCGGATTAGTAGACCGTGTAATTAAAATCACGAAATAAAGAATTTTAAAAGATATAGTTGCGCCCCATATCAAGTAGATATTATCAATTTGATATGGGGCGCAACCATGTCTCGTTGTATTAAATTTGGTATTTCTTAAATAGGAAAGAAAATAAACAACGAAATTAAGTTAAACTATAAAATGCGTATATTATCGCGGAAGGAAAAAATACATTCACGTTTTATATTGTTTCTCCAAACATCTTTATAAATCTCATCAATATCTTCACAAATTTTCTCTATTTCTTTATAAATATTTGGAACCTCATAGTAAGCTGTAAATACAGTGAATCGAGATTTTTCTTCCTTAGATTGATAAAGTTGTAAGCCTGCATAGAATTCAGGATATTTGCAGAAAAGATACTCATTTAGTTCATGACTGAACTTTATATACGCATTAATATAGCAAGGCCTTACAAATATTCTATCCATATTTAATAATAGATTATCAAAATCCCTTCTGTTTCTTATAAAATTGTTCATAGACACCTCCTAAATATATGGAATGATATCCTACAATATCATATGGCGCATATACTCGAATTGTGTCTTAAAATATCGTTAATAAGGTTACTAATTATCGGATGATAAAGCCCTCTCCAAGAACCTCATTGGACTCAAGGATAATGATAAAACATTCTGGATCAGCATGTTTTACTGCTTGTTCTAGTTGATACATTTGCTTATTATTACAAGCACACATGACTACTTGCTTTGCTTCCTTTTTATAACCACCAGCCGCATTAAGGATAGTGGAGCCTCTTTGACAACATTCCTCTATTGTATCAGTGATTAATTCACCGTGATGAGTAACAATAAGAGCCACTTTACCGGAGTTGATACCATACATAAGTTTATCAACAGCAATTGCAAATAAATAGTTTATTATCATTCCATAGATGATACCATCCATATCACGAAATATGATACCACCAGCTAATACAATACCTACATCAGTTAAAAAGACTATTTTTCCAAGGGATAAGTGTGGTCTTATTGCTTTTACCGCCATTATAATAAAATCAGCCCCACCAGTAGAGGAGTTTCTCATATAAATCATTGCATAACCCAGACCACCCAGTACACCAGTACAAATCGCTGCAAGTAAACGATCGCCTTCATACAGCGGAAGAAGAGGTCCTACATAATCTATCATTAAGGAGGAAATAATCATACAGCGAAGAGAGCGCAAGAAGAACCCTTTACCTAATAGCCTATAACAAACTAAAGCGACAGGGATATTAAGTACAATAGTGGTAATACCGATAGGTAGTGAAAAAAGTCTATTTAATATAAGAGCAATACCTGAAAATCCGGTCATAGGAAATTTAGCCTGCACTGCAAAATTATAGAGGCTAATAGCTATCAAAAAGCTTCCGATGACCTCAACTAGTATATCAATTCCTACTCTTTTATTAAAAAAAGTGGCTCGAATTTTATTGAAAGAATCAGCCGGCTTGATTTTATTTATGTTTATTTTTCGTTTCATAAGAAATCCTTTCTGCATCTTTTTTATGTGAAACATTTAAGAACTTCATCCCATGCATATGTAATAGGATGTGTAAACTTACATAACTTTACACAAAAAATAGCGATAACGAATTAAAAAAATTATAATTCGCTAACGCTCTTCTTCTGATACGATACCATATCTTACTACTTGTGTCAAACGTTAAAAATACAAGATTTACGAACTTTACTTTATCGTGAATAGGAAAAACAAATTTGTGAACTTTACCTTATTGTGAATAAGAAAAATCATATTGTGGAAAAAGAACTTAGCGTACTTTAATTTGCCCTGAACAAGTTATTTAAATCAAGAAAATTTATTTTTATTATATAAGGAGAAATTGCTCTATATGTTATCAACTTTATCTATAGTAAAGTACAAAAAAATCTGTTACACTATAGAAGGCTTTTTTAGAAAAAGAGTATGCTAAATTTGTAGTTGGAGTTAGGAACATTCCTATATACATGCATAAAAAGCCGTAGATGGGGGTTAAAATGATAAGAATTATGTTTGTTTGCCTCGGAAATATATGCCGCTCTCCAATGGCGGAATTTGTATTTCGAGATATGATAAAGAAAAAAGGTCTGGAATCTGTGATCTGCTGTGAATCAAGTGCAACGAGTACAGAAGAAATCGGTAATTCGGTTCACTACGGGACTAAGAAAAAACTAAAAGAAGTTGGCATCATTGTGGATGGAAAAAAAGCAGTCCAACTAAAGCGTAGTGATTATGATAAATATGATTTGCTTTTAGGGATGGAACAACGAAACATAACTAATATGATGAGAATTCTAGGGAGTGATCCGAATGGTAAGGTTAAGAGACTTCTTGATTTTTCAGAATGTCCAAGAGATATTGCAGATCCATGGTATACGGGAGATTTTGAAACAACTTATCAAGATGTTTATGAGGGCTGTGACCATCTAATAACCTACCTCATCAATAATTATGAGTTATACTAAAGGACGAAAGGGTTAATATAAATTTGGAACAATAATACTTTATAACGAGGTTAACATGTTTAATATATTATTTGAAGACAAGCATATCATTGTCTGTATCAAGCCAATTGGTGTATTATCACAACCAGGTCAAGGGGAAGGTATGGATATGATTACTCTTTTACAAGAGTATCGAAAAAATAATAAGGAATCAGATTACATTGGTCTTGTTCATCGATTAGATCGTAATGTTGGTGGAGTTATGGTTTTTGCAAAGACAGAACTGGCAACTAAAAAATTATCAGTTGCAATTAGGGAGCGCAATTTTACGAAAGAATATATGGCTGTAATTCATGGCAGACCTTCGGAATCATCAGGAATTTTAAAGGATCTCATGTTTAAAGATTCTTCAAAAAATAAATCATTTGTTGTGAATCGAATGAGAAAAGGGGTAAAAGAGGCTTCCCTAGAATATCGTACGATTGAAACAATCGAGGTAGCGAAAGGTGAGTTTTCATTCATACGAGTAAAACTTCATACTGGTCGTACCCATCAAATACGTGTACAATTTGCATCTCGTAAATTACCTCTAGTTGGTGATGGAAAATATGGAGGAAAGGATAATCAATGTGATGCAGCCCTTTGGTCATATCGATTAGCATTTGTTCATCCACTTACCAAAGCTTTGGTAGATATCAAGCAATTGCCACCGGAACAGTATCCTTTTCATTTGTTTTCAGAAGAGCTAAAAAATAAGGAAGTTAACAGTGAAGTAATGTTAGAGCATTAAGAATATAGATAACGAGCAAGTAATATGAAACTGTAGGAAGAGTGAAAGAAAAATCATTAACTCTTCAAATTTGTGTCTGTGTTGTAAACACAAACTTGATAATGCATTGTCTTGCAAGCAAGATAATGTGCAGTGCAGAAATTTGGTAAGTGTTAAAAAATAAAATTTAACGCTATGGAAAGGCAAGGTTAATATTATGAAGATTAAATTCTCAGAGGAACAAACTGCTTTATTAAAGAAAATGGGGATAACATTTTCTCTACAAGGAAATTTAAGCGAGGATTATTTAATGGAACTTGATATGGTAGTAACGGATTATATGATTGAAAATGGAATTGAAGAAGATGAGACTGTGAATGAAGTAGGAAAGCTTTGTGAACAGATTTTAGAGAAGATCAATGAATAGTCTACAAAAAAGTAAAAAACCAAGATTAAAAAAAGCTTATATAGAAATTACAAATGTATGTAACTTACAGTGTGATTTTTGTCCAAAAACAAAACGTGCACCTAAGTTTCTTACGGTTCCAGAATTTGAGCATGTTATTGAGGAAGTATCACCTTATACAAACTATATCTACCTTCACATTATGGGAGAACCATTACTTCATGAGAATCTGAAAGATTTTATTGAGATAGCAGGAAAGAAAAATATAAAAGTAAATCTTACTACAAATGGGACATTGCTAAGTCCAGAGAAAGAATATTTATTAAATTTAAGTGCACTTAGACAAATAAATATCTCACTCCATAGCTTTGAGGCAAATGAGCATAATCTTACATTACATGATTATGTTAAGTCTGTGATGGGCTTTATAAAAAAAGCAACCGAGCAATCGGATATTTTATGTAGTGTTAGGCTATGGAATATGGATTTTGGTGATCTTAAGGGAGCCAATTCCCTAAACAGAGAAATAATCCAGTTGATTGAAAGTGAATTAGAGATTAAGGAATCCTTAGAAGAGAAACTTTGCAAGGAGCATAGTTGTAAGGTTGGTCACAATGTTTATTTTAATATGGCTCAAAAATTTGAATGGCCAGATGTGAATAGAGATATGTTACAGAGTGAAGTATTTTGTTATGGATTACGAGACCAGATAGGAATCCTAGTGGATGGTACGGTTGTCCCTTGCTGCTTAGATAGCGAAGGAACCATAAATCTTGGCAATATATATAAGCAAAATTTAGATATGATACTTTCATCAGAAAGAGCTAAGATGGTATATGACGGTTTCTCCCGTAGAGTAGCAGTCGAAGAGCTATGTAAACGCTGTGGATACGCTACCCGATTTTAAACAAATTTGGTACGTGATTTTTTATGAGTCTTGTTCTATTAATTCATAGAGAGAGAAGGTTGCATAGCGTGGCTTTTTCTTGGTAAGGTGACTAAGATAAGTATATAAATAGGTTAGTGAATTCATAGGATGGAGGAATAGGTATGAAGCAAAAGACAAATTGTGAATGCTGTTCAAATTATCAGTATAATGAAGACTATGAATGTTATGAATGTGATGTCAACTTGGACGAAGATGATATGGTTCGTTTCTTAAGTGATAGTTTTTATAATTGTCCGTATTTTCAATTAGAAGATGAATATAAAATAGTTAGAAAGCAAATGTAGTAATTTGCAAGGGATTAACGGTAATGATTTTGTAGTTTTATGAAATCATTACCGTTAATCCTTTTTAATATATGACAAGGAAAAGTTCGCGTAGTGCTCTTTTTCTTAATCATGAGAAGTAAAAGACCACGAGGCGTTATTTTTTTTGCTCATGAAAGCCCCACGAAGCGTTCGTTTTCTTGTTAAAAATGAAATGATAAAACAGTATTATAGAAGAGATAAAAAATAAAAGTTTCCAAATAATAAAAGAATACAACATAATTCAAGGATTAGAAACTAAAAAGGTAGTTTAAAAAATTGATTACTGTAAGATAATGACTCTATAAAAATAATATAATATATTTTTTAAAAACCAAACTTTTTATATTTGTAATACATCTAAAGAAGGTAAGGAAATGCTCCTTACATGCGCATCTTATAAGAAGTTATTTATCATGATAAAAGGAATACACCATGGAAAACAAATATGAAACATTAAAAGAATACATAGTAGGAAACCAAGCAAGATTTTATCGGTTGGCTTTTAGTTTCGTGCTTAATCAAGAAGTAGCACTTGATGTTGTACAAAATGCTATCTTAAAAGCTCTAGAAAACTATCAAAGTATTCGAGATATAAATTATGTATCAACCTGGTTTTATCGAGTATTGGTAAACGAATGCTATGCCTATTTAAGGAATAGTAAGAGGATTGTATTATATACGCCAGAACTTATGCCAGAGGAAAGATATATTGAGAAGGCGTATGAATGCTATCAAGATGAGGTGTTTCGTGAGGTTGTTAAGCTTCCAAAAAATATCCGTACAGTCATCTTACTTCGATTTTATGAGGAACTTTCTTTAAATGAAATCTCAGAAATAACAAAGACAAATTTAAGCACCGTAAAAACTAGACTGTATACAGGATTAAAAAAATTAAAAGTTAGTTTAAAGGAGTGGAAAAATGAATCATTTTAAAATATCAAAACAGAAATATCAAAGGATGGAGGTTCCAAAAGAGCTCGAAGGTCGAGTGAATCAGACGATAGCTAACTTTGAGGCAGGTAAATCGAGTCATAGTCAAACAAAGATAAATAAAAAGCATAGATTTTCTCATTCTGCAATCTCTTCTATGGCAGCGGCAGCAGCTTTTGCCATTTTAGTTGTAGGCCTTAACACAAGTCAAGTCTTTGCTATGAAACTAGGAGATTTACCAGTTGTAGGTGTAATTGCTAAAGTTCTGACGGTAAGGGAATATGAAAAGAGTAATGAAGATATGACAATTACGGCACAGATTCCTGAAATCTTAATTGACTCGGAAAAAGATGAAGTAAAGCATGCAATTACAGATATTAATGCAGAGATTGATGCTTTGGTTAAAAAACATATAAAACTAGCAGAAGAAAATATTATGGAATACAAAGAAGCTTTTCTTGAGACGGGTGGAACAAAAGAAGAATTTGCAGAAAAGGATCTAAAGGCTGATGTTACTTACGAAATAAAAAAACAAACGGATACTATGATATCTATTGTAATAACATCAGATGAAAACTGGACAAATGCCAATCAAGAGCAATTTTTTTACAATATTAATTTAGTTACTGGTAATCAATATACCTTAAAAGATTTTCTTGGTGAAAATTATATTACAATTGCAAACGATTCAATTAAGAGACAAATAAAAGAAAGAGAACAAGGTAAGAAAGAGATAAAGTACTTTGAAGGAGAAGAAGGATTCCAAACGATTGATGACACCACAGGATTTTATATAAATCAAGCGGGAAATCCGGTTATAGTATTTGCACGTTATGAAATTGCCCCGGGTGCCTATGGAATACAAGAATTTGAGATATTTCCTTAAAAGAACCTCGAATATCGAATAACCTTATTTTACTCCTCATATGATATGGTAAAGAATGTTTTTGGGAAAACCATGAAAGGTAAATACCAAATATTATTTACATAGAATAGGGGGGTATTATGAAACTAACCAAGGGTACGATTATACGTACGATTATGTTAATTCTCGTTATAGTTAATTTAATTTTGAAACGAACAGGCAGGCCTGTCCTCGATATACAAGAAGGTACAGTAGCTAGTTTCGTTGAAACTGTGATTGAACTTGGAACAATAATAATTGCTTGGTGGGAGAATAACAGTTTTACACAAAATGCGAGAAAAGCGGACGATTATTTAAAGAAATTGAATACAACAAATTAATAAATGAATGGATGGAATATTGTAGTTCGGTTGGATTACTAGTATTCTATCCATTTTTTTCTTGCGGGAAAAGAATGGAATTACTATAATGAGATAAGTGAAGGTTTAAAAATCATTTGAAATAGTAATGTAAAGAAATAGCAAAGCAAAGAAATAGTAATGCAATGAAATAGTAGTGTAAAGAAATATTAATACCGAGGATTAGTTTTAGTGATTGAATTGATGCAGAATATCTGTAATTGTTTCCGATAGCATAAATAATATATGGTAGCCCTAGTTTAAATACGCTATAATTCATGAAAGAAGAAAAAGTTTGTATTAGCGCGGCAACCTCAAATGATAGACATATAGTTAGCGCAGAAATGAGGATAATGTATGAATCAGAACACTAAAGTAAGAATAGCACTGATTGGCGTTGGTAGTATGGGGAAAAAGTATGCTACTATGTTAGACATGGATAAGATATCAAATCTTACTTTAACAGCCGTTTGTTGTAGAAGTAAAGAAAATCAAAGTTGGGTAAAGGAAAACCTAAGTGAGAGCGTTAAGTTATATCCAAGTAGTGAAGAATTATTTGCACATCATGAAGAATACGATGCAGTACTAATTGTAACTCCTCACAAACAACATCCAGGACTAGCAATAAAAGCATTTGAATTAAAGAAACATGTATTTTGTGATAAACCCGCTGGAGTTTCTTTACTAGACGCGCAGAGAATGGAACAGGCACAAAAGGAATCTGGATGTAAGTATGCTATGATGTTTCATAATCGAACCTATCCTGTCTTAAAAAAGGTAAAGCAGTTATTGGACGATGGGTTTGTTGGAGAATTAAAACGTATACAACTTGTGAACACCATTTACTATCGTACGGAATATTATCACCAATCCGGTGATTGGAGAAGCAGTTGGCATGGGGAAGGTGGAGGAGCACTCATCAACCAAGGACAACATATTTTAGATTATTGGCAATGGCTATTCGGAATGCCATATTCAATCTATGCTTCTATTCCGTTTGGAAAATACAATTCCTTTGCCGTAGATGATGAGGCGACTTTACTAATGGAATACCCAAACAAAGTGACAGCCACCTTTCTTCTTTCTACGGGTGAAATTCCAAAAGAAGAGGTATTAACCGTAGTAGGTACGAAAGGTTGTATTAAAGTAACTGGAAATGAAATTGAGCTCACGTGTTATAGTATGGACTCTATGCAATATGGAAAAACTGCAAAAACTAATTCAAGAGAAGAGATACTGCAAACAAAGGAATTATTTATATGCAATGAACCAAAGGAGTCTTATGAGCAAATGCTTGTAAACTTTGGGGAAGCAATCCTTCGTGGGAAAGCTCTTATTGCGCCCGGAGAAGAAGGTACAAAGGCATTAGAGTTAACAAATGCTGCTTACCTTTCTGCATGTTTGGGAGAGCGTGTAATTTTACCAATCGATAGTACTCAGTATGAAGAACTATTAAAGAAAATGATTGAAAATGAGAAAGTTCAATAGGAGAGCACGATATGAAATATAGAAAAATGAATGCAACGGGTCTAAAAGTCTCTGAGTTATGTCTTGGTACTATGACATTTGGTGCGCAAACCTCTGAAAAAGAGAGTTTGGAGATTATTGATTATGCACTATCCCAAGGTGTGAATTTTATTGATACTGCTGATGCTTATAATAAAGGGGAAAGTGAAAGAATCGTTGGAAAAGCTTTAAAAGGTTGTAGAGAAGATATTATATTAGCTTCTAAAGTTTGCTTTAAAACGGGCGATGATATTAATGCAAGAGGATTAAATCGCAGGCATATCATAAAGCAAATTGAAGAAAGTATAAAGAGTCTTCAAACCGATTATCTAGATATCTATTATCTTCATGCAATGGATGGTGAAGTTGATTTTGAAGAAACCCTAGATACAATGACAACCTTAGTAAGAAGCGGGAAGGTTAGATACATTGGAATCAGTAATTATCCTGCATGGCAGCTTAGTGAAATGTTATGGACTGCGGATAAACGAAATCTTATTCCACCAATCGTAACTCAAAATATGTATAATATTATTACAAGAGAAGTAGAGCATGAATTGGTACCATGCCTATTAAAACATCATATCGGTATGACAGTTTATAATCCAATTGCAGGTGGTTTCTTAACGGGTAAGTACTTAGATACAGATGCTCCGATGGAGAATACGCGCTTTGATCTTAAGAAAAACTATATGGACCGCTATTGGAGAACGGAAAATTTTGAGGCGGTAAGAAGACTTTCCGAGGTTGCGAATCAACATAACATGTCTTTATTATCACTTTCTTTAAATTGGTGCTTGGCACATTCTTATGTAGACTCTATTATATGTGGAGTAAGTAAACTTTCTCAGTTAGAACAGAATATAGAGGCGCTTCATGGGGAAGGACTTAGCGAAGAACTAAAACAACTATGCGATGATATTGGAAAAGATCTGATGAAACATCGAATTAGCTATTTTAAATAAATAAACATTGGGAGGCTATTATGTCACAAATGAGACTTGGAAAAACAGAACTACTTGTAAACAAAAATGGGTTTGGTGCTCTTCCGATTCAGAGAGCAACGATAGATAATTCAATACGAATCCTACAAAAAGCTTATGAAAATGGAATAAACTTTTTTGATACCGCAAGATTTTATACAGATAGCGAAGAAAAAATTGGACAAGCTCTTTCCACCGTTCGTGAAAAAATTTTTATTGCAACAAAGACAGCAGCAGTAAACGAAGAGTCATTTTGGCGTGATTTAGAGATTTCATTAAACAACTTAAAGACTGATTATATCGATTTATACCAATTCCATAATCCTTCTTTTTGTCCAAAACCAGGGGATGAAACCGGCCTTTATGAAGCAATGTGCAAGGCGAAAGAGCAAGGCAAAATTCGTCATATTGGAATTACAAATCACCGCTTAGCGGTTGCTCATGAGGCTATCGATTCGGGACTATATGAAACCTTACAATTTCCATTCTGTTATTTATCTACAGAGAAGGAACTTGAATTAGTAGAGAAATGTAAGGAAGCTGACATGGGATTCATTGCGATGAAGGCACTTTCTGGAGGACTGATAACGAATGCAAGTGCTGCCTATGCTTATCTTGATCAATTTGAGAATGTATTGCCGATTTGGGGAATTCAAAGAGAGCATGAACTAGATGAGTTTCTTGAATTTTCTAATAACCCGCCTACATTAACAGAAGAAATACAACAAGTGATAGAACATGATAGAGAAGAACTTTTAGGTGAGTTTTGTCGTGGATGTGGATATTGCATGCCATGCCCTGCTGGTATTGAAATTAATAACTGTGCCAGAATGTCACTTTTACTTAGAAGATCTCCATCAGAACTTCAATTAACGTCTGAAGCACAGCAAAAGATGAAAAAGATAGAGGATTGCATCCATTGTAATCAATGTAAGGCAAAGTGCCCATATGGGTTAGATACTCCTAATTTACTTAAGAAGAATTATGTGGATTATCTTGAAGTTTTAGAAGATCGTAGTAAGGTGTCGGTATAGCTTATTAGTGATTTTCAAATAAGATTAAAAATCTAATTAGAGGAATGATCTTCATATAAGAATTAAAAATCCATAAAGGGAACGATACCTTCAAAAATCCAATAGAGGAATGCCATCCTTTTATAAGAATTAAAAGATCCAATAAGAAGCTTGCTGTCTTCTTATTGGATCTTTTACGCTGTACCAATAGTGAACTTTAATTATAGAAGCTTCTCGAAATCTACTAGAGGCATTGGTTTGTAATAAAGATAACCTTGCGCTTTATAGCAGCCACATTCTAGTAAGAACTGTTCTTGCTCTTTCGTTTCTACGCCTTCTGCAATCATATCAATACCTAACTCAGCTAGCATAAATATGATGTGTCTAATCACGGTACGACTTTTTGAGTTTCCTAGGTTTCTTAAAAAGAGCCGGTCAATTTTAACTTCGTCAAGAGGTTCGTCCTTTAGCATATTCATCGAGCTGTATCCAGAACCAAAATCATCCATAGAAAAAGAAAATCCTTTTTCCTGTAGTTTACCCATGCATTGAAATAAAAAGGTGGAATCCTCGGCTAGGGCGCTTTCTGTAATCTCTAAGGTGATTAAGTTTGGAGGTATCTTGTATTCTCTTGATAAGCAGCACAATACTTCCACGAAATCTTTTTGATATTCATGAAGCCTTGAAACATTGAGTGAGATTGGAAGAGGTGTAACGCCTCTTTCGATTAATTTTTGCAAGAACTGAAAGACCTCTGTCCATACATAAATATCAACATCAACGATATAACCGCTTTTTTCAAGTACTGGTATGTAGAGATTAGGATATAGGTAACCATCATGAGGATGATTCCAACGGACTAATGCTTCACCACCAATAATTTGACCTGTTTTCATATTTACTTTTGGCTGAATATGTACTTCTAATTGCTTTTCCTTTAGTGCAGTAGTTATTTCATTTTCAATCTTTTTTTCTAACATTAGTGAATTACGTAGATCGTTATCATAAAAGGAGTAAAAGGAAAATACCTTTCCTTTGATTGTTTGTAAGGCTAAATTAGCATAATCACTTAACAAACTTACATCCATACCGTATTCTGAGATACAGATACCAAACGCAGGGAGTAACTTACAAGAAATTTGAAATGAAGTTATTTTTTCAGTTAATGAAGTTACTATTTTAATTAGGTCTTCTATTTCTTGATAAGGGGTACATAAAGCAAAAATATCAGCACGTAGATGGCCGACTATAGACAATTCAGTCTCATAAACGCGGAAACAATCTGCAATATGTATTAAAAGAGCATCGCCTTTACTTCGCCCACAAAATTCATTTACAGTCTTAAAACGATATAAATCCATACGTATCAATGCATATTTTTTATCTTTATGTGTTCTTAGGCATTCATTTCCTTTATATAAAAAGGCATTATTTCCATATAAGCCGGTTAGGTTATAACGTGATGTAGCGGCATTATGTTCTGCCATCTTCTTTAGTGAATATAGATATAATTCTTCTTTTCCTTCCTCTGTTAGCATAGGTGAGGAAGGGGTTATTCCTTTAGCAAAATTCATAATAATGCTAACCTTTCTACTATGTTTTAATTTACATCCATATTTTAGCACATATCACATAATAATACAATAATCAACAAAAAAATACACAAAAAACACAAAAAAAGGAAGAAACGTGACATTTCTGAAGGATTATAATATAATACTATAATAGGAATAACGAATGAGAAGGAAAGAAATAGAGGAGATATTTATGAATTTTTTTTATTTGATTGGAATAACTTCCTTTCTGTCTCTTTGGGCGGTAAAGGGTATTAGTTTCTATGATGTTTTAATTAACTTCTTTTTGTATAGTTTTATCGGTTGGATTTACGAAAGTACTTTAGTCAGTGTACGTGAGAAGACCCTTACAAATCGAGGATTTCTAAATGGTCCAATTATACCGATATATGGTTGTGCGGCAACTTTAATTTATATGGCATTTTATAATGATTATACGATATCATTAGCACTTCATATAAATGCTCTACATATGATTGAAGTTTTCTTTTTTGGGATGATAATAGCTTCTATTCTTGAATATGTTACTTCTTATCTTATGGAGAAATTTTTCCATGCGAAATGGTGGGATTATAGTAATTATCCATTGAATATTAAAGGAAGAATAAGTCTTCCATCTTCATTATTTTGGGGATTATTATCTATCGTTATGGTTTATCTGATCCAACCTGCCGCAAATAATTTGGTGGAAAGGATTCCAAGACCACTTGGTGATTATCTTATTTTAGCAGCTATCGCAGTAGGGAGCTGCGATTTTATTATGACAGTTGTTGTTACCTTAAAACTTAGCAAGCAACTTGAAGTTCTAGAACGTTTAAGAGAAGAAGTATTTGAGTATACCATGGGATTAAAATGGTATGAAAAAAGAGAGGAACTTAAGGGGCGTCTTTCTCATAGCAAGGTAGCAGAGTTTGCAGAGGAATTAAGAGGCCTCGTTAATAAGAATTACGAGAGGTTTGTGCAAAGAAAAAATTCTGAGGACAATATAGAACGCAAAAGTTTGCGCTTTGATATTGAACAGAAGTTAAAGAACTTTATGGAAAGCTATAATAAGTCTGTTAATACAAAGTTGCAAAGAAGTATTTATAGTCGTATCTTTAAGGCTTTCCCTAATATGAAAATGATCGGCAAGGAAGGGGTATTTGCGGATTTTAAGGACAAACTTAAGAATTCTTCGATAAGAAAGAAGAAATAGAAAAGAAGAAATATTTCTCCATAACAAAAACAGGGGCACATGTCGATGAATAATGAAAGAAGACTAGGTCTTTATACTGGATGTGAAATGATAGGGGTATCTAAGAGGAGGTAGTAATGAAGCACATATTAGAAAGATTAAAGAATGTAAGGATTAGGATAAGGATAGCTTCCTTGTCAACAGTAGCAATATTGTTTTTAATTATGATGTTATTTTTATCTTTTATGAATGATAAAGTCACTTTAAAGATTGTAATCTTTATCATAGCTGCGATTGTAGGTTATATATATACGAAACTTATTTCCTTATCTATTCTTGGGGAGATTAAGAGCTTAAAATCAATTATGATAAAAGTTGCTGAAGGAGATTTATCAGTTATTGTGGAGGATAGTATTAAGACTAAGGACGAATTTGGAGATTTTGCAAAGGCAATGGAGAAAACCTTAATTCAACTAAATACTTATCAGTCCTATATTGATGAAGTTGCGGTCGTTCTTAACAAGATGGCGGAAGGTAAGATGGAACTAGAGCTCCACCAGACATATGATGGACAGTTTATGGTAATTAAAAAGGCTTTAAATAGTATTTCAACTTCCCTAAATAGCACATTAAAGGAAATTAATACGTCCTCTGATAAGGTTGCAAAAGAGGCAGAAAATATGCAGATTGCTGCAACTGACGTTTCTAGTGGAACTACGGAAGAAGCTGCAACGATAGAGGAATTGACCGCGTCTATTCAGGCTATAACATCTCAGGTTAGCATAAATGCAGAAGGCGCAGTAGATGCAAAAAGTAAAATCTCTAATATGGCTGATACAGCCACAATGAACAATGAAAACATGACACATCTTCTTGGGGCGATGGAGGATATTCGTTCTTCTTCGAATGAAATCGTAAACATTATACAAACAATAGAAGGAATTGCTAGACAAACAAATTTACTTTCATTAAACGCATCCATTGAAGCAGCAAGAGCAGGTGAGATGGGAAAAGGTTTTGCTGTTGTAGCTACCGAAATTGGTAATTTAGCGAATCAAAGTGTAAATGCAGTTAAAATTACTTCTCAGTTAATTGAAAATACAATTCAAGCAGTGGAGCATGGCGTAAATCTTACAGGTGAATCAGCAAAGTCCTCCAATGAGGTTGCTATTGTAGCAAAAGATATAACTAAAATTATGGATGATATTACAGACAACTCACAATCACAAAGTGAACTATTACAGCAATTTGCTGATGCAGTAGAACAAATCGCTGTAGTTGTGGATGGAAATAAAGCGGCAGCAGTATCAAGTGCCCAGATGTCTGAAGTTTTAACAAAAGAGGCGGTTCATTTAAAGCAGATGATAGACCAATTCGAGCTTTATGAAGAGTAACAACTAATATGATCTATGAATCATGTTTTAGATAAAAGTAGTATACCTTTAATATAAAGTGTTTACAAGGTACCTAGAAAGGTGGAATATCCTTTTAGGTATCTTTTTTTAGTTAAAAGAAAAATATTCTGCAATAAATACAATAGAAAGTTCACTGTGGGAGGCGCGCTCCTGTAGATTCTGGAAGCGTCTACATCATCAAGTGAAAGACTTCTATGCTTAATAGCGAATCAATATTCTTTCGTATTTTTAATATTTACAAGTATTTACTAAGGATATTTTAATTGTTTCTAATCTTAGTTTAATTTGAGTATCGCAAACATTTGTTTTATAATAGGTGTAATTGAGCTACCGGTAAAATACATGAATACTTATTTGACTAATATAATGGGAGGTATAGAAATGAGTAAACAATTAGTACATAGTCCTTTATTCCGGGACCCGATATATGATGGTGCAGCAGATCCTGTGATAATCTGGAATCACATAGAAAAACAGTGGTGGATGATTTATACAAATCGCCGTGCGAACGTAAAAACTACTGGTTTTGAATGGATACATGGAACAGATTTAGGGGTCGCATCTTCAAATGATGGTGGGCATACTTTCGTTTATCGGGGGATATTAGAAGGTCTCGCTATCGAACCGGGAAGAAATACATTTTGGGCACCTGAGATTGTCTATGAGAAGGAAGTTTATCATATGTATGTATCTTATGTCGTTGGTGTGCCATCTACATGGAACTTTGAACGACATATCTTACATTATACCAGTAAGAATTTATGGGACTGGGAGTATATCGGTAGATTACCACTCTCCTCCAATCGCTGTATAGATGCCTGTGTACATAAGTTGCCAAATGGAAATTACGGACTTTGGTATAAGGATGAAGTGAATGAGTCTCATACTTATATGGTGGAAAGTAGTGACTTGTATGAATTTCATAATCCGATAGCAGTCTTAGAGGAATTTGCACATGAAGGACCAAATGTATTTCGTTTTAAGGGTTTTTACTGGATGATTATTGATACTTGGAAGGGGCAAGGAGTGTATCGAAGTAAAGATGCTATGACCTGGATTCGTTGTAATGATATCTTATCAGAAACTGGAAATAAGGAGGATGACTACGGGTTTGGTTATCATGCAGATGTGCATGTACAAGAAGATGAGGCATATATCTTCTATTTTACGCATCCGGGAAGGATACCATGTGTAGAAGAGAATTTCTACGAACAACAGAGATCTTCTCTTCAAATTAGAAGGCTTACGGTAAATAATGGGGAATTGTCTTGTGACCGTGAGGAAGAGTTTATGTATGAATTAATTTAACCTCATCAGGGACTTCCCCCGCTTCTGTAAGCGGGGGAAGTGACTTGCCTGTTTTAAAAAGCCACGTAGTGGCAATGAGGTAGAGCCGGTAGCGTAAGCGGATTACGAATATCCGCTTTGACTAAAAAAATCAGCGTAGAAATGAGGGTATAGGAATGAAAGAATTGCTGATAAAGCGTAAGGGGAAGTTTATTCAATATTTAGCGGCATCCTTTATGTTTAACATTGACCGCTATGTTCAAATGGGGATATTTGCCCTCATTATGTGGGCAGTAGAAAAAGGTAGGGATGCCAACTATACGGTTGTAGTGATAATCACTATTTTAGCTTCCGTCTATAGTGCAATAAGTTTTGTGGTATCGCGTATGCTTCGAATTGGGTACATGCGAGATACCATACTGGATGTTAGAAAACGAGCATTTGAGAAAATTATGAGAATGCCTTTTAAGCAATATTCCAAAAAGGGAAAAGAAATTTATTTATCGAATTTAATTAATGACATCAATCAGTTTGAATCGGATTTCTTTATCAGTTTTTTAAATTTCTTGATTAATATTGGTATGTTTGTTATCAGTTTTATCATTTTATTATTTTTAGATCCAATTTTAGCGGCGGGGATGTTTGGAGCTTCTGTACTTATTTATCTGGTTTCAAGTATCTTTTCTAAAAAGACAGTGGCTTTAAAAGAGGAGGTATCGACATCTTCAGAAGAATTTACGCAAGAGATTTCAAATACCTTTCATGGACTTGAGATTCTTAAACTAAACCGAATTGAAGATAAGTTTTTACAAAAGAGTTTATCTTCGATTCGTAAAGTAGAACGAAAAAAATGTATCTCAAGCGTATTTACGGAGGGACAACGAAATATTATTCAAATACTTTCTTTTATTGTATCCAGTGGTGTTATGGTATATTTGTGTATTAACTTTAAAAATGGTATATCACTAGCGTTAGCAACGTTTATATTCCAGCTAGCAAGTGTTATGAGTTTTAATTTAGTGGAAGTCTTTCCTTTGTGGAACGCGATGAAAGCTTCGATAAGTATTTATCATAAGATTACGGATGATGAAGTAGAAGACAAAGAAAAGAAAGAAGAGAAAGTAGACGAACGCATTCATTCTTTCGATTTTCAGAACGAAATTGTTGTATCAGATGTTACATTTGCCTATGATAATAAATCAATCTTAAATCATGCAAACTTTTCGATTAAGAAGGGAAAGAAATACCTAATAAAAGGGGTAAGCGGTGCTGGTAAATCTACATTAATGAACTTGCTCTCTATGACATTTGATAATTATGAGGGTGAGATTAAGGTAGATGGGGTTGAGTATAAGACAATGGTTGAAAAAACCTTCCATGATAAAGTGGCATTCATCTACCAGGATGTATTTCTATTCGAGGATACCATTCGTAACAACATTACATTGTATAAGGATTTACCGAAAGAGCGCGTTGAATTCGCTGCAAAAGCCTGCGAATTAGATTCCGTCATAGCAGATAAAAAACTAGGATTAGATGAACCATTATCCGAAAATGGTAAGAATCTATCCGGTGGCCAAAGGCAGAGAATTTCGATTGCCCGCGCAATTGCAAAACAAGCGGAAATTTTATTTGTGGACGAGGGAACTTCAAGTCTTAACGAAGACTTAGGGAAAGAAATTGAAAAGGTATTCTTATCCCTATCTCAAACAGTAATTGCAATCAGCCATCGTTTTTACGAAGGAGTTACAGACCAATATGATTATGTACTTGAAATCAAGAATGGTCAGATTCTTCAGTATGAGGCAAAAGAATATTTTGGGGAGGCAGTGACATGTTAAAAAAAGTATTTAAAAGTACGCCGCAGATGATAGTTGCTCTTTTCTTTGCTGCCTTTAATAGCTTATTAGAGGGTATTGTTACTGTAAAAATGATGGGGCTTATCGATTATGCAATAGCGGGAGATTTAGAACTCTTAAAGCAAAAGATACCTCCTCTTCTGATTTTTGCACTCACTCTTTTACCTGTAGGGATTTTAACATCGATTACAAAAGCATGGTATAAAAAAGATGCAAATTTAGCAATCAAGATGCATTATGTAAGGGGAGTATTTAAGAAAAATATTTCGGAATTTCAAAAAGAAAATACCGCAAATTATATTTCAAGACTAACCAATGACTGTAATACAATTGATAAAAACTTTATTGATGGAATCTATACCGTGTTCCAGGGTATTGCTAACTTTTTCGTTGGAATATGGATTATCTCTACAGTAAGTCCATGGATGATTTTCCTCTCCCTTATCATTATGGTAGCAAATGTTATTATAGGCGCTGTTATGCGTAAACCATTAGAACGCAATTACAAAGAACGTTCTGATATGTTTGATGGGTACACCTCTTATATCAAAGAAGTATTATCCGCTTTTCATATTGTAAAGAGTAACAATTTACAGGAGAAAGTAACGAAGGACTATTATGAAAAGAGTGAAGAGATTCAAAAGAAAGGGTATCATATCGAAAAAATGATGACCTTTATCAATGGTGCACAACATCTAACCATGAATACGTCAATGTATGGTATTTTATGCATCTTAGGATATCTTACGATTCAAGGGAAAATTACAGCAGGTGGTTTATTAATAGTAGCTCAGGGAATTCAAAAACTTGCTTGGCCATTGTTTATGCTAAGTGAAGCCTTACCAAAGGTGTTTACTTCAAAGTCACTTAGTGTAAAAATCGGTGATAGTCTAAAAAATTCGGATACTTACGAAGAAAACTTATCGATGTCAGATTTTGAGGACCATATTGTATTACAAGATGTAGAGTTTCAGTATGAAGACGAGATCGATAGTAAGAAAATTTTAACAAATGTGAATTTAAACATTAAGAAAAATGGGAAGTATTTAATTGTAGGCCCTAGTGGAGGAGGAAAATCTACGCTACTAAAACTTCTTCGAAAGTATTTTGCTCCAACAAGTGGGAATATTCTAATAGATGGAAAGCCACTTCGTGATGTGAAGAAGGAAGATTATTTTTCAATGATAGCAAATGTAGAACAACAGGTTTTTATCTTTCAGGATACCTTAAGAAACAATATCACCCTTTATAAATCATATAGTGAAGAAGAAATTGGGGCTGCGATAGAAGCAGCTGGACTTACTTCATTTGTTCAGAGCTTACCGGATGGATTAGACACTATGATTTATGATAATGGACGAAATATCTCTGGTGGAGAGCGAAGCCGAGTTGTAATAGCAAGGGCAATGTTAACCAAAGCAAGTATTTTATTTATGGATGAAGCGTTTGCTTCTCTTGATATGGAACGGGCTAGAGAGATAGAACAGACGATTCTTAAACTAAAAGATATCACTGTGATCAATGTTAGCCACGTAGTTTTTAGAGATACCAAGAAACAATACGATGGTGTATTCACAGTGAAGGGTACAGTCAAACCGTTACTCGGTCAAGAGTAAAGGACTAGGAAATATATGCCTAATACTTATATAAATTACTACATGCCATATCACCTCCATAAGCAGATGTGATATGGCATATACAAAATAAGGTAAAAAATTCGTTTTATTTTTAACGATTATGTTGTATAATGGTTTACGCAGATTAAAAATGGAAAAACAATTATGCATACGCAAATGCGAAGATGCGGAAAAGAGGGGCTATGTCGTTACAAGTACAAAATTTAATGAAAAAGTATGGAGACAAGGTAGTTGTCGAAGATTTGAGTTTTGAGATTACAAAACCAGGAGTGTATGCTCTATTAGGTACGAATGGTGCAGGTAAAACAACCTCCCTACGTATTATCCTTGGTATGTTAGCTCATGACGGTGGCAAAGTACTTTGGAATGGAGCGCCACTTGACCCAGTGAAGGCAAACGTTGGATACCTTGCAGAGGAACGTGGTTTATATCCGAAATACTCATTACTTGACCAGTTATTGTATTTTGCAAAACTAAAGAATGTGCCTAAGAAAACAGCAATGGATCGAATCAAGTATTGGTCGGACCGTTTACAAGTGAATGAATATGTATTTCCACCTAAGATGAAAGGGAAGAAATCCAAAGCAAATAGAGCAGATCAATTATCAAAAGGTAATCAACAAAAAATCCAGCTGATGGCTGCGTTAATTTCAGATCCTAAGTTAATCATTTTAGATGAGCCATTAAGTGGTTTGGATCCAGTTAATACAGATTTATTCAAATCTATTATTCGTGAGCAGATAGCTCAGGATAAATATTTAATTATGTCAAGTCACCAGATGCCTACGATTGAAGAATTCTGTAGCGACATTACCATCTTAAATCGTGGTAAGGCAGTGTTGCAAGGAGATCTTAATGAAATTAAAAAGAGTTATGGTAGAGTTAATCTATTTGTAAAGAGTGATGTGGATATCGCTTCCTACATCGAAGAGTTTGGATTAAGAATTGTGAATAAAACACCAAGTGAATATCACTTAAAAGTTAAAAACGAGCAACAGGCAATGGATTTTCTTGCAAAACTTATCGGAGAGAAGATTCCGGTTGTAAAATTCGAGCTGCGCGAGCCATCGCTGCATGAAATATTCATAGAAAAGGTGGGAGATGTTCATGAAGAAAAGTAATGTAACTGGTTGGAAAGACGTCTTTACTTTTACCTTAACTCAAACCTTAAAGAGCAAGGCGTTTATTGTAAGTTTTGTTTTATTTATTGTTTTAGCTTCCATTTCTATGCCTGTACTTTCAATGATAATGAATAAGGATACTAAGGTAGAGGATGGTACAAATCCAATACAAAAAGTCTATATTAATGATAATGTTGCTTGGTCTAATGGTGGTTTTTTACCAACACTTAGTCAGGAAAACTTAAAACATATTAAGTTTGAAGCACTTACGGAAGATTATGATACCGTTGTGAATCGCATCGAGCAGGAAGAAAATACATCTGTCATTGTTAACATTGTAGAAACAGAGACAACCTTTCAACTTGACTCTATAAAGGCAAGTACGGGAGATGTAAAAGAGTCTAATGTGCAGACATTAAGCGGGGCTTTGTTAGAGGCATTTGATGCATATCGAATCAATCAATTAGGAATTACTAGTGAACAATTAGCCATGATTCAAGCAAATGTTTCAACCTCTGTTACGTTAGCGGATAGGAATGGAAATGCAGTGATAACGGAAGATACTTCCATATCGAACTCTCAATATTGGTTTATTTACGGTATTTTGTTTCTTGTTATGATGGTTAATATCATGGCAAGTTCCCAGATAGCGTCTTCCATTGTTTCTGAAAAGTCATCTAAGGTATTGGAATATCTATTAACTTCCGTGAAACCACTTGCTATTATGATCGGTAAAATTTTAGCAATGCTTACTGCGGTGATATTGCAATTTGCCGCGACTATTGTTTGCGTATTAATTTCTAATACCGTTACTACAAAAGTATTTTCATCAACTGGAGAAAATATGATTTCAAAATATCTACCATCTGGAATCTTTGATAATATCAATCCGTTAAATATTATCTTATGTCTAGCTGTAGTAATTCTTGGAATGATTTTTTATGCTACCCTTGCTGGGCTCGCCGGTGCTACTGCAAGCCGTATCGAGGAGGCTAGTGAAAGTTTAATGTTATTTACCTTTTCGAACCTTATCGGTGCTTACATCGGTATGGGGGCAGCAGGTGTGTTAATGGCTAGTGGTACGAATGGTTTTGTAACATTTGCTTTATTATTCCCATTATCTTCCCCGTTCTTATTACCTGGAGCGATGTTTGTAGGAAAGGTATCGGTTGGGTTATCAATACTATCCATAGTCCTTCTAGTAATTTTTATGATCTTACTATTTAAATTTGTAGCAAAAGTATATGAAACATTAATCCTTCATAGTGGAAATAGAATCGGTTTGAAGGAACTAGTTAAGATTTCTAAAAATGTATAGAAAGGTTTTGTTTGGAGGTAAGTATGATGAATGAGATACAACAAAATAAGAATTCCAACCTAGGCACAAACTTTCGAGGATGGAAATCTGTATATAGTTTTACATTTAAACAGGCTACAAATGGTGTTGGATTTAAGGTAGTAACAGCACTAATTGCGTTATTGATTATCGCTGGCTTCATTTTAATGAATGTACTTGTAGCAAAGCCAAAAAATGAAGATGAAATAAAACCGTCTAATATTACAAGCGTTTATGTATTAGATCAAAGCGGAATTGCTACGGCTGATTATGAAAGTTTGATGAAACAGTTTTCACCGCTGGTCTTTGGAAATACTAAATTTATAATAATGGAGACAGGGGAGCGCACGGGAGTAATACAAAGTGCAAGAGATGATTCTCCTACCACCATTGCAGTAAGTATTACGAAGAACGAAGACGGTTATCTAATTGAAGGATTGATACCGGAGGGCTCTTCTATTAAGGAATCCGATTCTTCAAAACTACTTGAAGCTATGAAGCAATGCTTTGAAACAAACAAGTTAATGCAAGCAGGACTTTCTGTCACTCAATTAACTACAGCATTAAAACCAATGAATTCTGTGATTACGGAAGTAGGTGAGGATAATAATCCAACTACATTTGTTATAAAAATGATAGCACCTATGATATTTGGATTATTACTTTACTTTATGTTGTTGTTACATGGTCAGACAATCAGTAAAGAAGTGTCAACAGAGAAAACTTCAAAGTTAATGGAAACTTTATTAACCTCTGTTCATCCATATGCGATGATAACTGGTAAGGTGCTGGCAATTTCATCAATCGCTATTTTACAGTTCTTAACTTGGGTTATTTCTGTATTTATAGGATTGTATGGAGGTAATGCAGTTGCCCATGCTATCTATCCAGAGTATGAGAATACTGCAATCACAATTATCAATTTCTTGAAGGATAATGTTGGTGAATCCGCATTCTCATTACCTGCAGTGATTATAGCTATTTTAGTATTCTGCGTTGGTTTCTTATTCTATTGTGTATTAGCAGGACTTGCGGGATGTATGGTTACAAGACCAGAAGATGCAGCTAGTACGCAGGGAGTGTTTGTGTTTCCGATTGTAATCAGCTGGATGGTATGCTATTTTGCATCAGCTGCTGGGAATGAAGGCGTACTAAGAATTGCAAGATATATTCCATTCACAACACCGTTTTGTGTTCCGGTGGATTTAATTACTGGCACGATTGGAATCGCACAGGGAATTGCTGCATTCTTACTTTTAGTAATATTCTCAGTCTTGGTTATTATGATGGCTGCAAGAATCTATCGTGGATTAGTGTTATACAATGGTCAAAAATTAAATTTAAAAACAATGTTTCAGGTGTTAAGAGCAAAACAATAAAGTAAATATGATATAAAAGCTGTTGCATGATAGCTCCTATGGTATAGGAGAAACCATTATGTAACAGCTTTTTTCTTTCTTAAAAACCACTTTAAAAAAATAACGTTAACGTTAACGAATATTTCTAGTGACAAACGACTTTTTATAGGATATAATGACATTATATTAGTGTTAATTAACAAGAAGCTACTGTATTTATGTATCAAGCTGCTGTATTTATGTATGAAGCTTCTGTGCTTAAATATAAATAAAGTTTCTACTTATTAAAAAGTACTACAATATAACGAAAAATAACGGAGCCGAGGTGGGGTATGAAGAAAAGAGTTACCATAGCTGAAATAGCGAAGAGGTGCAATACTTCTATTGGTACAGTAGATCGTGCTTTGAATAATCGTAATGGGATTCATTCAGAGACGAAAGAATTCATCTTGCAGACTGCCAAAGAGATGGGGTATCAGACAAACCCAATTGCAGGAGCATTAAGCCGTAAGAAATCGATACGCCTAGGGATAGTCTATTGTGAAAATCATGCTGAATTTTATGACTATGTTACCAGGGGAATTGAACAGGCGGCAAAAGAATTGCAGTTTTATGGAGTTGAAGTTACTCAGTGGAAAACATTGAATATATCATGGGAAGAACAGCTTGCATTGTTGGAATCTATTGATATAAAAGAATATGATGGTTTTGCTATCAACTCTGCAGGTATGAAAACGGATGCTATGATTAATCGGATGGTAGAATTGGGGATACCTGTATTGACTTTTAATACAGATGCACCGGCTACCAATCGTTTTTGTTATATAGGTACGAATGCCAGAGGAGCAGGCAACTTAGCAGGTGAGCTAATTGGAAAACTAATGGGACAAGAAGGAAAAGTCGCAGCGCTAGGTAGTTTTTTAGCAACGAACTCCTTCATTGAACGTTTTATAGGGTTTTATGAAGTTATTCAACGAGAATATCCCAATATAACACTTTGTCCACATTCAGAGTGTTTTAATGACACCCAAAGTGCCTATTATGAGACACTACGTGTGATAAAGGAGAACCCAGATATAAAGGCATTATACATAACTGGTTCTTCTGGTACAGTAGGCGCACTTGAGGCAATGAAAGAACTTGGAAGAAAAGATATTATATTAGTGGGTTATGATATTACGAAAACTACGATTCAAGCATTAAAGGACGGGTGGTGTACTGCTGTTTTATATCAAGATCCTTATTTTCAAGGATATCAAGCAGTGAAAGTATTAGCGAAACATATCTTAGAAGGTTTTGTTCCAAGAACACCATTGTTGACTGTAGATACCAAAATTATGATGAAATATAATTTAGAAGAATGTGGGAATACCGCATTGTTTTTATCATAATTGATAGAAAAGCCTGGAATAATAAAGGCAATAAATTAGTGAGTTAATCAGATTAAAAATATATAGTAACTCAAAAAAACATCAAGTTAGTCAAATCATGAAAAGAAAGTTATTAGGAGGTATTTGTTATGAAGATGACATTTCGTTGGTATGGAGAAGGGAACGATAGTATTACATTAAAGCAAATCAAGCAGATTCCTGGATGTAGTGGGTTAATGGGAGTAATTGATCAATACGCAGCCGGAGAAGTTTGGGAAGAGTCCGTAATTGCTGAGTACGTAGAACATGTTCACAAAGCAGGTCTTGAAGTTGAAGTAATCGAAAGTGTCAATGTACATGAAGATATTAAGTTAGGTCTTCCTAGCAGAGAACTTTATATAGAGAATTACATCAAAACTATTAGAAATCTTGCAAAACATGGAATTAAAGTTATTGTTTATAATTTTATGCCAGTACTTGACTGGTTAAGAACTGACTTGGCACGTGTCATTGAAGAAGATGGCTCCAATTCTTTATACTATGATGAAGAAGAATTATTAGGCTTAACTCCACTTCAAATTGTGGAGAATACTAGCAAAAGCTCAAATGGTTTCACTCTTCCAGGTTGGGAACCAGAACGCTTGAAAGAATTAGAGAATGTTCTAGCATTATATAAAAATATCGATCCTGATAAATTAAGAGAAAATTATAAATATTTCTTAGAAAAAGTAATTCCAGTATGTGAAGAGTGTGGTGTTAAGATGGCAGTTCACCCAGATGATCCTGCATGGCCAATCTTTGGATTACCTAGAATTGCTCATTCCGAGGAGTTATTCGATAAAATCCTTGAGTTATATGATAGTGAAAGCCATACAATTTGTCTCTGTACAGGATCTTTAGGATCAAATCCAGAGAATAATATACCAGAAATCATTCGCCATTTTGGGGGTAAAAACCGTGTGGGATGCTTCCATGTACGTAATGTTAAGTATTTAGGATATCGTAAGTTTAGAGAAAGTTCTCACTTATCCAGTGATGGTTCTCTAGATATGTTCGAGATTATGAAGGCAATTCATGAGACAGCTCCTGATACTTATATCCGCCCTGACCATGGACGTATGATCTGGGATGAAGTAGGTAGACCAGGATACGGATTATACGATAGAGCACTAGGTATCGCATACTTAAACGGTATTTGGGAAGCATTAGAGAAATCAAGCAAATAAATACGAAAAAGTGAGGCCAATATGAAGTTAAATAGAAAAGAAATCTTAGAGCAAAAAGAAAATTTTCAAAAAGCTGATATTAAACTTCCTACCTTTGATTATGATAAAGTGAAGGAAGACACAATGAAAGAGCCGACTTGGTTACATTTTGGGGCCGGTAATATTTTTCGTGCATTTCCAGCTGCATTACAGCAAAAACTTCTTGAAGAAGGAATTGAAAAGAAGGGTATCATAGTTGCTGAAGGATATGATTATGAAATTATCGACAAACTATTTACACCACATGATAATTTAAGTCTTTTAGTTACCTTAAAAGCAAATGGATCTATTGAAAAGAACGTGATTGGCAGTATTGTTGAGTCATTACGTGTTGATGAAGCATTTGTAGAAGATAAGCAAAGATTAAAGGAAATCTTTTGTTCTCCTTCCCTTCAGATGGTTAGTTTTACAATAACTGAAAAAGGATATCAGGTAAATAAAAGTAACGGTGAAGTGATACCAGATATCGCAAAAGATTTTGAGGCAGGCCCTGAGAAAGCGAAGAGTTATCTTGGTAAACTAACAGCTCTTTGTTATGAGAGATATCTTGCAGGTAAGTTACCATTTTCTCTTGTAAGTATGGATAACTGTTCCCATAACGGAGATAAGCTTTATGCTGCAGTAGATACATTTGCAAAGGAATGGGAAGAAAGAAAATTAGTAGAAGAAGGATTTGTTTCCTATATTGAAAATCCTGAGCTTGTTGCATTCCCATGGAGTATGATTGATAAAATCACACCTCGTCCTGATGAGAGTGTAAAGAAGATGCTATTAGAAGTTGGATTTGATGATGTTGAAGATGTCATTACTAGTAAAAATACTTATGTTGCACCATTCGTAAATGCGGAAGAGGCAGAGTATCTAGTAATTGAAGATGCATTCCCTAACGGAAGACCTGATTTATCAAAAGCAGGCGTTATCTTTACTGACAAAGAAACAGTAGATAAAGTTGAAAAAATGAAAGTTTGTACTTGCCTTAACCCACTTCATACAGGTCTTGCAGTATTTGGATGTTTACTTGGATATACAAAGATCAGTGAAGAAATGAAAGATAATGATTTAGTACGTCTTGTTGAAGGCCTTGGATATGTTGAGGGACTTCCGGTAGTAGTAGATCCAAAGATCATGGAACCAAAAGACTTTATCGACACTGTAATTAGGGTTAGAATTCCAAATCCTTTTATGCCAGACACTCCACAGCGTATTGCAACTGATACAAGCCAAAAGCTTTCCATACGATTTGGAGAGACCATCAAAGCTTATCAGAAGAAGGAAGGTACACCAGTTCGTAGCTTAAAACTCATCCCATTAGTACAAGCAGCATGGGTTAGATATTTACTTGGTGTTAATGATGAGGGAGAAAAGTTTGAAGTAAGTCCTGATCCATATTATGAGGATTTAAAGAAGATTTTAGATGGCATCGAATTAGGAAAAGCACTTCCACAAACTTTCCAAATTTCCGACATCTTAACCCGTAAAGATATCTTTGGGGTAGATTTATATGAGGTTGGTTTAGGCGAGTTAGTAGAAGAATACTTTACTAAAATGCTTGAAGGTAAAGGTGCTGTTAGAAAAACTCTTAAGGAAACTTTAGATAAATAGTGTAAGATAGATTTATAGTGATATAAGATCTGATTTATAGTAAAAAAAGTAGCTAATTTCGTAATAATAATTAGTGATATAAAAAGAAGTATCCTACAAGATAGAGTGTAAAACCTCTTTTTTGTGGGATACTTCTTTTTTCTTTTGTTATTTTTTAGTAACTCATTTTTAGAAAAATAGGAAAAAAGGAGGATAAGAAAAAAATATTTTTCAATTGACATTTGATTTTTATATGATAATATGTAAATAGTTCTAATAAAGCATTATAAAATATTGCTATTTTGGTCAATATGTAATATTAGAACTAAAAAATAAAAAGCATTTTCAAATATTAAAGAAAAAAATTTTCAATTCTTTGATAAAAACTATGAAATATTGACAAAATTGAAAATGCTAAAGTATCGAAAAGGAGAGAAAGAGAATGAAACATCGAGTTACTGCATTGCTTCTTTGTCTAACTATGTTATTAGGAATAATAGGTATCCATCCTGTAACAGTAAAGGCAAGTGATCCATCTTTCCAATTAATGATAGGAACAAAAGATGGAGAGAAGAAAACAATTGATTTTGTAAATCCTGTATTTACAGCAAGTGGAGGGGCCATACAAATTAAGAATTCTATATCGCTTTTTTCTACAGGGAACAAAGCATATGTTAGTGAGGGTACGATTAAGACTAATGTCGCTGTAGTTGTAGGTAGCGACATGAATGTTATTCAAGTCATTAATCAATCCAGTAATGGTGCAAAACCATCATTTACAGAATCTACTGATGTTATGCCACCGGAGGGAGGATTTGTTTTACTAGCTTACGATGACTCCTATGCGAATGCAGGGTTTAAGTCCTTTTTAGCAACAAAGTTCCAAGCTGGTGATAGTGTAAAGCTATACAATGGAGATGTTGAAATATCACTAGAGGAAGCACTCAACAGCTACCCTGTGGAAATTCCAGACGGTGGAAATAATAATAATCAAACAGATTTTACATATACCTTAGAAAACTTAGCAGTTGAGACTGCATTCGACCCTAACAAAGGAAGTACTGGTGAAACAAAAGCAATTGATTTTGTAAATCCTGACTTTTCAGGACCAGTAGCAGTTAAAAACTCAATATCCATATTTACCTATGGTAATCGTCCATATGTCAGCGCTGGATCTATACTAACCAATGTTGCAGTTGTAGTTGATAAAAATATGACTGTAATCCAGGTGATCAATCAATCGATCAATGGAGGAAAACCATCATTTTCAGAATCTACAGATGTTGCTGTACCAGCGGGTGGTTTTATTCTACTAGCATGCGATGACAGTTATGCAAACGCAGGATATAAGAGTTTTCTTGCTACTAAGTTTAAAGCTGGCGATGCTATAAAATTGAAAGTAAATGAAAAGACAGTAACTGTGGCGGACATTTTACAGTTAACCGGCCAAAATGGGAATATTAAGAAGCATGCTTCCTTATCGATTGCACAGGAAGGTATGCAAACCATTACAGAAAGTTCTTTCACAATCTCAGGTAAAGTTAATAACTTAGAAGATAGTGTAACTTATTCCGTAAGAGTAGATCAGATAAATAATGGGAAGGTATATCCAGGTGTAGTTGGGGCAGATGGATCTTACACTGTTCCAGTATCAGTAGATCCAGGAGCGAATTACTTTGATATAACATTAATTGAAAATGGAGTAGATTATTCTGAAAGTACAAAGAGTGTAATCCTATTCCAGAGAGTTAGAACATCAGAGAATAAACCTATTATTTTATGGATTGACCAGTTTGCGAGCGTTAAAAATTTAAATACTGTAGAAAAGATTCAAAAGATGATGGCAAATGCGAAAAGAGCTGGAATCACTGCATTAGCATTCGACGTAAAGGGAGTCGAAGGTTATGTCTCCTATAAAAAGGCAACCGTAAGCAATACACCATATATGACAGAAACCAAAAATCCAAACAAAGCAGTTGCTATGGATATTGATTTTCTTGAGGAGATGCTAGCAGAAGCACATGCAAATGGAATTAAGTTATATGCTAGTTCTAATTTCTTTACGGAAGGTAACATTGCAACAAATGATTATGCTTTTGATATTAGAAATACACATCCTGATTGGGCAGAAGTATTTCAGACTCCAGAAGATAAAGGAGAGTTAAAAAGCATTCTAAATTCCTCCAGAAACTCCACCTTACTTTTTGTAAATCCAGCGAATGAAGAAGTTAGGGCACATGAGTTGGCTATAGTAAAAGATGTACTTGAAAACTATGCTGTTGATGGTATCATCTTAGACCGTGCTAGATATGATAATCAGTATGCAGATTTTAGTAATTTGAGCAAAGAGCAATTTATGGCATACCTTCAGGGAAAAGGTAAAACATTGCAGAACTGGCCAGACGATGCGTTCAAGATTAAAGCAGATGGCTCTATGGTAACCGGACAGCATTATCTTGAATGGTTATCCTATCGTAGTACTGTGATTGAAAGCTTTGTTTCTGAAGTAAGAACCCTAATAGATCAATATAAAACATCTCAAAATCGAAACATAGATTTAGCAGCATATGTTGGATCATGGTATGAGTCATATTATCAAAATGGCGTTAACTGGGCAGATTCTTCTTTTGAATACAATGAACGCCTTGGTTTCCCTATGGAAGAACTATATGCGAAAGAGTTTGAATATTCTAAGACTAGTTATGTTAAACATATTGACTTTATTATGACAGGATGTTATTACACAACCGAAGCATTGATGCAAAAATATACAACATTAAATAACATCTTAATAAATAACCAAGTTCCATTATATGCTTCTATTGATTTAACGAATTTATCAGAAGCACCAGACCAGAGAATGATATTCCAAGCAGCGTATCAGCATAGCGAAGGATCAATGATCTTTGATTTGTGTTTTGTTGATTGGGATAAAATTCGATGCGCGATAGCAGATATTGAATATAAGAATTCAGCAGTGATTGGGGTTTACGATCCTAAGACTAAGAATGTTTTAACAGTTGATAACATTGATACTGCCAGAGCAGAAGATAAATTAACAATTTATACCGATGCCTATGGTACAAGTACAGGTACCAATCAATGGGGTGTAGAAGTTGTAGTAGATGCGAAAGGTAATGTAATAGAATTAAAAAACCAGAAACAAGCGGCAGACTGGAACTGGGCAACACCAGAAATTAATGATAGTACAATACCTGTAGGTGGATTTGTATTATCAACAGTTGATCGTTCTGGATCTCGTACTTATAGACAGCTTCTAGCAAATTCATTCCATGTCGGTGATAAAGTTGCAGCAGCCATCTTAACTGGATTCGTTGATTATGAAGAAAAAGTATATACTTCTGCAACAGCGGATATTGAAGTGAAGGTACAAACCTTTGGCCAAGATCAAAATACTGTTGTAAAGATTGGTGATAAAGAAGCAATCGCGAAAGAAGATAATAATTATTTAGCGAAGCTTAACTTAAGCAATGGTGTCAATTTGATACCAATTACCGTTTATGTGGATGGCCTTAATGTTTTAGAGAAAACTATATCACTTACAGCTACATTAACACCTGTAACACCAACGATAACTCCTCCAGTAACCGGGCCATCTGAAAATGGAAATGGAAATGGTAAAGATAAGACTGATGATAAGAATGTTGTTATAGATGACAAAATGCTTGATAATATTTCTATAAATGCTTCTAACTTTAAGCTTTATGTGGGTGGTACTAAAGACTATGAGCGTCAGCTTAAGGTTAATTTACCAAACTCTATCATGAAGCTTGAGAAAGAAAAAAAGGCAATTGTTGAAATTACTTATCAATCTTCAAATCCTAAGGTAGCTAAAGTAGGTAACGATGGAAATATTACAGCAGTAGCTGTTGGTAAAGCAGTAATTACTACCACCGTCACAGTGAATGATAAGACTACTACGTTCGAAACAGTTGTAAACGTTTTGAAAGCTTCCATTAAGATAGTATACGATGAAAGTACAATAAAAGTTGGTACAAAAGTGACTGCACATTGTATGGCAAGTGGCTATGATATTTCAAAAATACAGTGGGGAACTACGAAGAAAAAGATTGCTGTTGTTGGTAAGAATACCGGCAATCAAAAGGTAAATGTCTCCACACAGTCCGCTGGAAAAGATGTTGTTATTGTGTATGTCATGAATGGAAAAGAAAAAGTAGTATTAGCAGAGAAGGATATTACAATAGTGAAATAAAGAAAAGACATGCAAAAGCAATCTGTTTTTGCATGTCTTTTCTTTATTTATAAGACAGATTTATGGCTTGTCTTTGAAGGGGGGAAGATTCGTATAGCATGCTTTCTATTTTTGGAAGCTTTGCTTAGAATTGGTCACTTGGATAAAAACAATCTCGGATTTACTACCAAGTCTTAGCGGAGATCCCCAGCAACCAATACCGGATGTCACAATAGCATTGTAGTTATCAATTTTCTCATTCCCATAATTTAGCTCATTAACATGGAATATCTTTGCAATTAAGCCAACTGGCCATATTTGGCCATTGTGAGTATGTCCGGAAAGTTGTAAGTCTACTCCAAGGGAGGCGGCAGTTTTAAGTTCTAGTGGTTGATGATCTAACAGAATCATATATTTATTCGTATCTAAAGGTTCCATTAATTGAAATATTGTTTTTCGTTTGGAATTTTTAAAGAAGCTTTTATCACTTCGTCCGATTAGATAAAAACTATGATTTATCATGATACTTTCATCATCTAAAATTATGATATTGTTTTTGATAAGGTTATCTGTTATATCTCTTTTTTCCAAAGAAACTAGTGGCCGATAGCTACTTACATCATGATTTCCAAATACATAATAGGTACCATAAGTACTTGACAACGTACCAAAAGCTTGGCAGGCTAGTTCCATAGCTTCTTTATCTGTACTTTCATCGAAGATATCTCCAAGTAGCAGAATAATATCGGGATTCTTTTCAGTGATTTGGGTACAATATTCCTCTAATTTCTTTACATTCATAGTAGTACCCAAATGCAAATCAGAAATCATAGCTATCGTTAACTTATCACTTTCTAATGTTTTTTCGGTCTGTAATGAATACTCCGTAATCTCTACATGAATGGCTTTGTAATAACTTAGGATAAGTAAACATATTGTGATAAGAAAGGCAAGAATACCACTACGATAAATCTGACTCCACTTTTTCTTAAGAGCATCCGACTTTAGGGCTTTACGTAAAATCAAGTGAAGAATATCACAGATTATGAAAGCATAAATCAAATATATAATTACAATTATAGTAACTGCAGATACTGAATATGTCAAAATTAAACATAGAATTATTAAAGCTATGGATAATAAATTTGGAAGCCATTTTGGATGGGTAAGACAGCGAATCCAACTAAAATTCTTAAAATGAATAAATAAATATGCCACTGCAAGTAGCATAATACTAATAATTAGTATAATAAAGATATTAAACATTCACACATCTCCTAGCGATAGTCTATCTAATGCCTTAGTGTACCATGTTTTGGCAAATAGTATCAAGTTAATTAACAAAAAAAAGAAAAGATAATATGTAATATATTCCAATTTTAGTAAAAATAATTGGTTTTGAATAGAATTTGTTTGTGTCGAGAAGTATTATAAGTTATAATAATGAATAAAAGGAGGGGTTATATGTACCGAAAAAGAATTGTTTGCGGAATTGTTGTGCTAATTGTTCTAATTGGAAGTATCATCTATCTACGTGTATCGGAAGCTCGCGGTTGGAACAAACATGATGATATCCTTACGGAAGACAACAGTAAGATCCTAACTCCTACGGAAATGCCAATTGGTGATGGGGCTATGCTTATTTTGCCTAGTGAATCGCATTTTGGAGATAATATACTATTTTTAGGTTTTCAATGTTCATAACATAGAGAGTAAGGAATTTCTATTAATATTTGGAGTAAAGAATATCTAATAATATGTGGTTGATTAAAATGTCGATCCATGGTATTATAGGTTCAACTATGAAAACGTCTTAGTAACATTAAGACATTGATAGAGGTGCAACAATTATGAGTACCCCATCCGTAATCAGGCTTTGGATGATGGGAAAGGAATTGCTGCCGAAGTGGTCTTTCGCTGCCTGTGAGTAAAGACTGCTGGTCTAATGCAGAATATGTATCAGACTGTCACATGATATAAAACAAGCAAAGAACAAATCCTTGCTTGTATGTGGAGCGCTATCATTACTGAAATAAAACATGTGCGGAATTTTCCGTTTTTACTTCCTTATGTAGAATTTTAGTCATGAAGCAGCGCTAAGACTGTTTCATGGCTATTTTTTTATTTAAGGAGGATATTATGAAAGTTAAAATGAGAAAATGGTATAGTTTCTTAATTGCCTTATTTGCAGTAATGATGTTATTTACACCAATTACATGTAAGGCAGAAGAGAAAACCACATTTGACTCAGTAGAAGAGGCGAAAGAGTATATCTCACAGCAAGAGGATATAGCAGGTTCTGCAGGGGATAACATAGCGGGGGCAGAACAGTATATCAAGGAAAAAACGGTACCAATGTATGCTACGATATGGGCATTGGTCCCACCGATTATTGCGATTGGTTTAGCATTAATTACGAAGGAGGTTTACTTCTCCTTATTTGTTGGTATTTTAACAGGTGCATTGTTTTATTCTAACTTCAATTTGGAAAAGACAATAAGCACAGTGTTTGTATCTGGCGTAATTAGTAAGTTGTCTGATGTTGATAATGTTGGAATCTTAATATTCTTGGTTGTCTTAGGTATTATGGTATCACTTATGAACAAAGTTGGCGGTAGTGCTGCTTATGGTAAGTGGGCAGGGCAGAAGATTACGACAAGAAGAGGGGCTATGCTAGCTACTTTTGGCCTTGGAGCATTAATTTTCGTAGATGATTATTTTAACTGTTTAACTGTTGGTAGTGTTATGAGACCGGTTACTGATAAGTATAAGATAAGTAGAGCGAGACTGGCTTATATTATCGATGCAACAGCAGCTCCAATCTGTATCATTGCACCGATTTCTTCTTGGGCAGCAGCAGTGTCTGGAGTTGTAGAGGGAAATGATGGATTTACATTATTTTTAAGATCGATCCCTTATAATTTCTATGCACTATTGACTATTGTAATGGTAGTTACTATGGCAATCATGCAGTTTGACTTTGGTCCTATGAGAAAGCATGAAGAAAATGCATTAAAGGGTGATCTTTTTACAACAGGAAATCGTCCGTTTGAAGACGGAGAGGTAGTAACCAATGGAAAAGGAAAAGTTATCGATCTTATCCTTCCGGTTCTTGTCTTAATCGTTTGTTGCGTATTAGGAATGGTTTACACAGGTGGTTTTTTCCATGGAGAAGCTGGATTTATGGAAGCCTTCGCTAATTGTGATGCTTCCCTTAGTTTAGTTTATGGTTCTTTCCTCGCTCTTGTAGTTACGTTCTTTTTCTATATTGTAAGAAGAGTGTTATCACTAAAAGAATTTGCGGAATCATTTACAGATGGTTTCAAAGCTATGGTTCCAGCAATTTTAATATTGATATTTGCATGGACATTAAGTGGTATTACTCGTATGCTTGGAGCTGATGTTTTTGTGGCTAATATAGTTCAAAATAGTGCAGGAGCATTGCAATTATTCTTACCTGCTATTATCTTTGCTATTTCAGTTGGTTTGGCATTCGCAACTGGTACCTCCTGGGGAACTTTTGGTATACTTTTACCAATCGTAGTTGCTATACTTGAACCAGGTAGCGAGATGTTAATCATATCAATTTCTGCTTGTTTAGCAGGTGCTGTTTGTGGAGATCATGTCTCCCCAATTTCTGATACTACAATCATGTCATCAGCGGGGGCACAGTGTGATCATATGAATCATGTTACTACACAGCTTCCTTATGCATTAATTGTAGCAGCGGTAAGTTTGGTAGCCTATATTATAGCTGCATTTATACAAAATGTTTGGATTTCACTACCAATAGCGATTGCATTAATGTTAATCGTTCTTTTCGTTATGAATGCTAAATATGGTAAAGATTCGGGAATACAATAAATAGAGTTAAATATAAATTAAGAATGTTCTAAAAAGATAACCCTGCTTTCTTCGGAGCTAACTAGAAAATAAACTAGATTGCGAGAGATAGAAAGCAGGGGGTTTTTATTCATGAGAAGGAAACTATGTGGTGATTTCAAGTAATTAGATGTGATTTAATTTTTATTTACAAATATATGGAAATAGTTTACTATAGTAATAGTTTAGACCAACAACATAATTGATATATAATAAATTAATGGAGTGAGTTTATGAACAATTTTTTATTAATAGTTGCTATTATAGTTGCCATCTACGGAGTCTATAACATCATGAGACCTATTTTTATTGGGAGGAAATTACGAGCTGGGTATCAGGTTATGTTTTTAGCTCCAAAATCCGTATATTTTTTCATAATCATATTTGTATTGGCTACTATTACGAATGTATTGCTCTATATTCATTATAATTATTTCATTTTTCTTTTCATTGCAAGCATATGCTTTACCTGCGGATGTACAGAATTTTCGAAAAGTTATATGATATTTTTGCACAAAGGTTGGTTTATTGATGGTACATACTTTGCGTTAGAGGAAGTTGTTAATCATGGAGAATTTTACATTTTACCTCATTTGAATTTCAGAAGCATTTTTAAGGTCGCAACAAAAAATAAGAAATCCTATGGATATGTTTGCAAAAAGAAAGAAAGCATCATAAATAGTAGGATCAAGTCAATGGGGATTGTAAAGTCTTAAGCTAGAAAAACTATTTGAACGTCTTTTTATTGAATAAAGATAAAAATCTTGTTATCATAGAAATATTGACGTCAAAAAGAAAAAATACATAACGAGGACACTATGTTTAAATTAGAAAACAAAGAAAAAAATTACTTATTATTAAAAGAAAAGAAGTTGTATCAGGCGTTTTTATATCTTGCGTTGCCTGTTATGGCTGCAAATCTGTTAAAATCAGTTCACGATTTGGTAGATACCTATTTCATAGGGCAGTTAGAAAATTCAGTAGCTGCCCAGGCAGGGATAGCTATTACTTGGCCGTTACTTGATATATTTCTTTCCTTAAGTACTGGATTAGCTATAGCTGGAGTTGCTATTATCAGTCAATTTCTAGGTGCTAAGGACAACGAGTCAGCTAGAGAATATTCTGGTTTGTTGTTTATCCTTAGTATAGGAATCGGTCTAGTTGTGAATGTGTTGTTGTTTTTATTTTCGCCTTTGGTTCTTCATTCAATGGGAGCAAAAGAAGGGGTTTATGATTCTGGTTTAATTTATCTTCAAGTACGTTCTTTTGAAATGGTATTTCTATTTTTATTTACTGCGTTCCAGTCAATGAGACAAGCACGAGGGGATACTGTAACACCAGTCATATTATCAGTAATTTCCATTCTTATTAACATTGTGCTTACTGCATTGTTTACCAGTGTATTAAACATGGGGGTATTTGGTGCAGCAATAGGGACACTAATCGGACAAGCCGCAATTGCTCCTGCAATATTATTCATGATGTTTCGTAAGTCTGATGAACTCTCCATTAGAAAAGAACATCTTAGAATAAAAAAGGATACGATGAAAAAACTGATTCATATTGCGATGCCATCTGCAGCTAGTCAGGCTTTAAGTTCCCTAGGATTTCTGATTTTACAAACTGTTATCCTAAGTTATGGGGAAGTAGTGGCAGCAGCTTTTAGCTTAGGTAATAAGGTGTCTAATCTATTATTGATCCCGATTATGGCAATAGGTTCTATCTTAGCAGCATTTGTTGGGCAGAATATAGGAGCCTCGAATAAGGAGAGAGCAAGAAAATCATATCATGCCAGTAGAAATATAGCCTTGATTTTATCGATAGTTGGATGCTTCCTTATCTTCCCGTTTCGATCTAAGATGCTTAATTTATTAACTAATGATTCGGAAACATTAAAAGTAGCAATGGAGTATATGATTTGGGTACTAATAACTCAACCATTGATGGCACTCTTTCAGAATTATATGGGAGTATTTAATGGTTCTGGTAATACAAGGTATTCCTTTACTATTGCATCCGCAAGGCTATGGGCAGTTCGTTTACCTTTAATTCTTATCTTTAAGCAATTTACTAATTTGGGTAGAAGCGGAATTTGGTATGCAATGGTGATTAGTAATATCATAATTTTAATATTAGCACAGAATTTATTCCGTAAGGTTGACTTTGAGAGAAAAGTGTAATTTAATGAAACTTTTGTATTTAAAACTATGCTAAAATCCACGCAAGACAGTGGATATATGATTTAAATGAAAAGGCTATGATCGACTAACAATAAAGAGCTAGTTCAAATGGTGTTCTCCATTTGAGCTGGCTCTTTTTGTCACACGGGGAACTGATAAGGTAGGTAGATAGTCATTGCTTTATTACGCTTGAATTCTTTATTGTTAGACTTTGAATATATCATGGTAAATATTGTAAATCTATATGTACTTCGATATAATATAAAAGTAAACACATTGCCTTTATTATTCGAGACAAGGATAAGTTCGAAGCGTGCTTTTACTCGTATATCATTGAAAGAATGAAACGTAATAAAAGACCAATGTGAGTATAAATCAGATATAGGGGGGATTTCATGAGGTTATTCAAAAGAGGAATTATTAGTTTTATGCTGATTGTAATAGTGTTGACTGCATGTAAGAAAAAAGAGAAAGAGAGTTCTAGCGAAGAGATATCACTTCCAACTGGTATGGAGGTTCTAACGAATCAACCTACGCAAACAGTGACACCAACACCAACAAAAACAGGTGTTCCAACCAAACCACCATCACCAACCCAAACGCCTTCACCAACTATTAAAGTGATTCCAGAAAAAACTGTGTTTACTTTTGAAGTGCAACCAATCAATATTCCACAAGATATGGAAGTACCACATATGTCGAAAGAAGAATTTCCAAAATTAGATGGTTCTACAGCAAATATTCCACTCGGTGAGGCATTATATTGTTATATAACGAACGCAACAAAAGAAGAAGCAAAGAAAGACTTGAAGTTTTACAAAACACCGGACGCTTACAAAAATCTAATGTATGAACAGTCTGACATTCTGATTGTATATGAGCCACCACAGAGTATATTGGAGGATATGCATAAATACAATTATGAACTTGAGTTTAAGCCTTTGGGACGTGATGCATTAGTGTTTCTTGGAAATGAAACGAATCCCGTATCAAATCTCACCAAGGAACAAATTATGAATATCTATACGGGGGCAGTTACAAATTGGAAAGAACTTGGCGGTAAAGAGAATGAAATATTAGCTTTTCAACGTCCGGAGTCTTCGGGAAGCCAAACTTTAATGGAAAAGTTAGCGGTACCATCTGATAAAATTATGAGAGGACCAACAGTAAAGAGTATTGAGGAAATGAGTGGTCTAGTGGACGCAATAGCACAATATAATAACAAAAGTAACGCAATCGGATATTCTGTTTATTATTATGCGAATTACATGTATCAACAACCTGGACTTAAGTTTTTTTCCATTGATGGTATTTCACCAACGGATGAAACAATACAAAGTGGAGAATATCCATATGTAAATGATTTTTATGTTGTAATACGTAAAAATGAACCAAAAGATTCGAAAGCTCGTTTACTTTATGAATGGCTCACTTCTATTGAGGCTCAAAAATTAGTGGCTGGGGCCGGTTATGTGCCTGTTGTTAACGTAGAACAACAGAAACTAGATTTACCAATTGATACGATTGAACCAAAGCCAATTTCCATCAAGGAAGATGAGTATGTGGTTATACATAATTCAAATGCTCAACAAGAACCATTAGGTGATGTACTATTAAATCGTTATGTAAAAGAAGTACTGATATTCTCTGGAAAAAGAGTTTTAATTGATGCTAATCTTCTGTGTAAAAAAACAGATTGGCTTATTTTACAAAGTATAAGACCACAGTTTGGATTACCAGATGAAGGAAGTCATTATCAGTACGAATTGTATGATTTAAGTAGTACGAAATATATAACTGACCGAAAATACGACAGATTGTACCAATTAAATAATGATATTTATATTGCTAGAGTCGATGCGGAAGAAAGTATCTTGTCATTTTTATTCTCAAATAAAAAACATCTGGATTTTCAAGAAAAAAATAACCAATACTATGATTATGCTGTTTCTAAGAACAGATTATTTGTATCCAATAACCATGAAATATCTCTATACGATAATCAAGGGGAATTAATTAAAACGATACCAATTTCAAATGAAGGCCATTTAAGTAAAGTGGAAGGAGTGGAGCTTTCTAATTATGTCCAGTTTCGTTATCAGCAAAACAACTCATATTTCTTATACTTGATAAGCGAACAAGGGGATATCATTAAAGCGGATACATTCCTTAATAAGACCAAGTGGAAATCACAAGCTGGAATTATTTCTGATGTCATTTATGATGAGAAGGGGAATATTTGGACAGCTATTTATGTAGACGGTAATCTGCTTGTAGTTTCATTGGCTGGAAAAGTACAATTTCAATTTAAAGCTATGGTGGAAAGTTCAGGGTTAATGTTCTATCCAGGATATATTAGACTCTATAATATTGAGTCGGATAAACCTTATTATTACGATTGGGACGGGAAAGAGATCGGTGGAAAAGTGGGAGAAGAGTTTGGTTTCTTAAATTTTAATCTGATTGTTTGCCGCCAGAATGGATTTACTATGTATAACCAATATCAAAAAGAACATTATGACATCAAAGTAAAGAACTATAATAGAGATCAATTCTACGGAATGGAAGGTTATATGATTCCAAATTTAGTTTCTTTTGAAGCCGAAGGGAAGAATGGAGAAGTAAAGGAATATACTTATTATGGTGATAAACTTCTTTTAAATAAACGTGCTTTTGCGATACGAGAATTAAAAGACTATATTGTTATAGGAAGTGACAACTATTCTTATGTCTTTACAAAAACGGGAAAAAAAGTATATGAGAGTGAAAAGGGTGAACGGATTCGCGATCTTATACTTGGTGAGCAATTATATGTTTATGTAGAGCAGGGAAACTATCGGGGGATTAAGGATATGAACGGAAATTTCCTTTATAGAACTTATTCACCAAACTTGGATGATTAGTCCTTTACTGTAATTTGTGTAAACTAAAAAATAGTACTTGTATTGTGATAATCTTCCGTATACAATAAGTAAGGATAAGGAGGTTATCGCAATGCCACGAAAGACATTAGGGCACGTGTTCGCTCTATTTACGATTCTAATTTGGGGAGCAACTTTCATAGCGAGTAAGATGTTATTAACAGAATTTACACCATTTCAAATTATGTTAATGCGTTTTATTATTGCTTATGTCGTTCTACTTATTATGAATCACAAATTACATAAGATAATATGGAAAGATGAGATTATGTTTTGCCTACTTGCAATATTCGGAAGTACCTTGTATTTTATCTGTGAGAATATTGCACTAACATATACACTAGCTTCGAATGTCGGCATTATCATTGCATTAGCTCCAATATTAACAGCATTATTAGCACATTTTACTACACACGATGAACGTTTACATAAAGGAATCTTTCTAGGTTTTTTTGTTGCTTTTATCGGGGTTGTATTGGTAGTGTTTAATGGAACTGTGTTACTTAAATTAAATCCTATGGGGGATATCTTATCATTACTTGCAGCAGTTATGTGGGCAGTGTACTCTACATTATTAAAACGTTGTGTACATAAATACGATGGTATCTATTTAACAAGACGAGTTGTATTTTATGCAATACTTACGACATTACCTTTAGTCATAAAGGAAAATAAGTATTTTCCTTTAGAAACATTAAAAGAGCCAAAACTATTTCTAAGTTTGATGCTCTTAGGTATCTTAGGTAGTGGAATTTGTTATGTCACATGGAACTATGCATCAAAATGGCTTGGTATTGTTGTAACGAATAATTACATTTATCTAAATCCGTTTGTTACAATGGTTGCGGCTGGAGTTCTTTTAGGTGAACCTATCACGATAATGGGATTACTTGGATCAGCATTGATTATTGGTGGTATTATTATATCTGACCGAATCAAAAGCAATAAAAATATAGAAAATAAAAATTATGAGATTGGGAAGGAATTATAGGAACAATTGTCATGAAGGAAAATGAAAACATGGGGATAAAGTTGGAAAAAGTACAACCGGAGGTTACAAAAGAGGTACAACCGAAGGTTAAGGAAGAGGTACAAACTGTAACAGTTAAGCTTGAAAAAAAGGATAAGGTTGAAATCACAGAGCAACATAGCCCTGTCAAAAAAATTGTGAGTGATTATTTGTTAATTACATTTAGTGTTATTCTTATCATGATGGGGTCTTATTATTTTAAGTTTCCGAATGATTTCACGTTCGGGGGAGTTACAGGCTTATCTGTTGTAATTGGTAAACTAAAGTTAATGACACCTGGTACTGCCAACCTTGCGATAAATATGATCTTATTAGTCATAGGCTTTTTCTTTTTAGGAAGAGGCTTTGGAGTAAAAACAGTATACTCCAGTTTATTGTTATCCTTTGGTTTATATATTATGGAATTTATTGATCCAGTTACTGCACCACTTACGGATGAACCGTTCTTGGAACTTATATTTGCTGTAGCACTTCCAGCAGCCGGTGCAGCTATTTTATTCCGCATTGGAGCATCGGGTGGTGGTACTGATATCATTGCCATGATTATTAATAAATACATGAAGATTTCGGTAGGTAAAGCGTTATTGTGGTCCGATGTTTTAATTACATTAAGTGCGGTCTTCATCTTAAGTTTTAAAACTTTTCTATTCTCAGTGTTAGGTATGTTTTTAAAATCGTTTGTCATTGATGATTTAATAGAAAGTATGAATCAGAATAAGTATATGAATATTATTTGTTCAAAGCCGGATCTTATCTGCGAGTATATCACGCATGAATTAAAAAGGAGTGCAACGATATGTCAAGCAGAGGGTGCTTATAGTCATACTCAGAAAAACTTAATTTTGACTGCTATGAAGCCAGCACAGGCGAACAAGTTGAGAGCTTACCTTGCAAAAGTTGATCCTACAGCCTTTACTACTATCATTAAAACAAGTGAGATTATAGGAAAAGGTTTCTTAAAATAGATAATTAATATTATTAAAAAATTTAATAGAAATTACAAAGTGCTCCAGAGTAAAAAATTACTTTGGAGCTTTTTTAAACTTTAAATTAGATGTATAAATTTTCTGTAATTACGCTTACAACGATAAATGTGCTGTGAGGAATTACCTTGTATTAATAAAGAGAACCCTGTAATATGGTATAAATAATAACTATTTATAAACAAAATGAAGATATTACACAAAATGTCCGTCTATATTTGTTTATTTTTAATATTGTCAAATTATAACATGTCCATTATAATTTTTAATAGGTAAAATATGTAAAACTAAAATCGACGGTTATCCAATCATCTTTAGACATTAGGTGTGCGCGTGTGATTCACCATGTGGCAGTACTCACGGGAAAGATTAAAATCAGAGCATATCTGGTTTGTGCTTTTCCTTTATGATAGAAGTTCTTCTTACATAAGCCGATAGTTTTGATTTTTTAGAATTTCCGGGAGTAAAAAAATCAAGGAGGGTATTTATATGATAAGAGGTAAAAAGAGAGTAATTGCAATGGCGGTATCTTTATGGGTTGTCGTAGCCATGCTATTTACTAGTGTACCTGGACCTTTGGGGTCAATAATAGGTACAAAAAGCAGTACAAAGGTACAAGCTGCTGAGAAATTTTCAACGAAATTAGAAGCAGAGAATGGAAAGATGACTGGTACTGTAACGGTAGCCACTACAAGGCCAGGGTATAGTGGAACTGGATATGTCACCGGTTTTACTCAAAACAGCAGTAATTCCTGGTCAACTTCTGTAGTGATTCCGACAACTGGTCACTACACATTTACAATCCGAAGTGCTGCAGATAGTTATAAAGAAAATTATCTTTATATTAATGGTACACAAGCTGGAATTATTTATAGTACAGGTGATGGTAAATGGGGAGATACTGTCATCGAAAGCGTATACTTAGAGGCTGGAACTATCACTTTATCCGTAAAGGAAAATTGGGGTTGGTTTGACCTAGATTACATTGCAATTGAGGCGGGAAGTGGTGTTGATAACTCTGTTTATCAGAAGGCAACGTCTACTCTAGTAAACCCGAATGCAAATGAAAAAACAAAGAATATTATGGCATATCTAAAGAGTATCTACGGGAAAAAGACTTTAGCAGGTCAGTCCTGTACGTTAAACGCAAGCACTGAAATTGAAGCACTTTATAAAGCAACTGGAAAATATCCTGCAATTCGTATGCTTGATTTAATCTTTTGTTCTCCAGCAAGCGACTGGCATTCCACAGGAGAAGTTGATTTGGCACTTGACTGGGATAAAAAAGGAGGACTAACGACATTTCAGTGGCATTGGCATGCTCCAAAAGGTGGTGCATCTTTTTATACCGATAAAACATCATTTGATTTATCCAAAGCAGTAACATCTCAAAATATCAGTAGATTGCCATTGGCAGATGTAAAAGCATTGTATGATTCGGGTAAGATTTCTGAAGAATGTTATCTGATGGTTCGCGATATCGATGCAATCTCTGGCTATCTAAAGCAATTACAAGATGCCGGTGTCACAGTTCTTTGGAGACCGCTTCATGAAGCGAGTGGCGGTTGGTTCTGGTGGGGCGCTGCCGGAAAAGATCCATACCTTTGGTTATATCGCCTCATGTTTGATCGCCAGACGAATTATCATAAATTAAACAACCTAATATGGGTATGGAATGGACAGGATGCAGCTTGGTATCCAGGTGATGCCTATTGTGATATCGTAGGAACTGATATTTATGCTGATAATCGCAATTACAGTGCACAAACAGCTCAATTTAATAAAACAGTAAATTATGCGAATGGAAATAAAATGGCAGCTCTTAGTGAAAATGGTGTAATGATTGACCCAGCTTTGATGACGAGAGACAATACCTTCTGGTTATGGTTTGCAGTATGGTATGGAGATTTCCTTATCGATTATTCGGGCAACCTAAATGGAACATATACTGAGGCTTCTATGGTGAAAAAGGTTTATAACAGTAATGAGGTGATAACCTTGGATAAACTACCTAATTTTAATGGAACAACTCCAACGGTAACACCAACACCAACACCAACAGTTAAGCCTACAGTAACGCCAACAGTAACACCGACGCCAACAGTTAAGCCAACGGTAACGCCAACAGCAACACCGACAGCAACACCGACACCAACAGTTAAGCCAACAGTAACACCTACACCAACGGTTACACCATCAGTAACACCAATTCCAGGTAGTTTTACTCTTTCTTTAACCAATACAGGTAATAACAATCTATCAACAAACACAATAAATGCTGATTTTAAGATTAAACATGAGAAAGGAAGCGATATAGATTTATCTAAGCTAGTGATTCGTTATTATTATACGAAGGAGGGAACTGCGAAGGAGAACTTCTATTGTGATACTGCTGCAATGCAATTAAATAAAGATCCATGGTACATTCCATATACATCGGTAGTTAATGGAACCTTTAACTCAATGGCGGTACCAAAAACAAAAGCAGATTCGTATCTTGATGTATCGTTTAACACAACTGATAAATTATCCGCGGATTCTACCTTTATAGTGAATATCAGATTTACGAAGAGTGATTGGAGCTTGTATAACCAAGAAAATGATTATTCTTATGGAGATAGTACAAAAGTTGTTGTGTACTATAATGGTAAGTTGGTACTAGGTGTGGAGCCATAGTTATTTACTAGTTGATTCTTTTTTCACATTGTGGTATATAATAATATAAACTTAATAGTTTAAAGGCGTTGAAAAGAAGAGTAGACAGATTTATGCTTTTACAGAGAGCCCTCGGAAGCTGAGAATGGGTGAAGTCAGAATTTGTTGAACATGGTCTTGGCGCTGCGTACCGACTAAGAATTTCTATTCTTATAGGCAGTACAATACTATCGGTAAATCATTTCTTGCCCGTAGTTAACGAGACTTATATCGCGAGATATAGGTAAATTTGGGGTGGTAACACGAAGCATATGCTCTCGTCTCCGAAAATATATTTTTTCGGAGACGAGGGCTTTTTTTATCCAAATTGTTTATGACACACAATTTGAGAATGCTTTGTGTTATTAAATCAAATAGAAATGAGGTTTAGAATATGAAAATACTAATTGGAGGTGCATGGCCATATGCAAACGGTTCACTGCATATCGGTCATCTGGCGGGATTATTACCAGCCGACATTATAGCCCGTTACCATAGGGCAAAAGGCGATGACGTATATTTTGTATCGGGTAGTGATTGCTTCGGTACACCTGTAGCTATTAGAGCAAAACAGGAAAATCGTACACCACAGGAAATTAGCGACTTTTATCATAATGAATTCTATAAGTGCTTTCTTAAGCTAGGATTTAGTTACGACTTATACGGCAAAACATCATCTATACAACACCAGGACTTTGTGAAAGACTTCCACAGTAAAACGTATAAAAGTCCATATATTTATGAAAAGTCCGTTCCACAGGCGTTTTGCGAAAATTGCAATGCCTTTCTTGCCGATCGCTTTGTCAAATTTGCGAGATGCTTTGGATGAAATTTTTGAACTAGTATGTTTTGGGAACAAATATTTTGACACAGAGAAGCCATGGAATACAAGGAGTAACGATGTTGAAGCTTGCAAAAATACTATATTTAATTGCGTTCAATTTATTGCTAACCTATCCGTTCTACTTGCACCCTTTCTGCCGTTTTCCTCTGAAAAAGTATGCAGATGGCTGAGCCTTGATACACTTTGGAAACCGCAGTTTATTGAAGGCGGCTTTATAATCCCCAAAACAGAAATCCTATATGAGAGGTTAGATAAGAAGATTGTAGAGGATGAATTAAATCGTCTGAAGCAATAGAATTATAAGAATTAAAGCGAAACAATAGAATTATAAGAATTTTAAGCGACAGATTATAAGTTGAATTTTATGAGTTTTACTAAGAAGGTCTTTTGCATACTATTATAGTATAAAGCGAAAGACCTTCTTAATTTTAAAAAAATTTTCATAGAGCGAGTTTTTTTATTATTGTAAAAAGCCTTATTTATTGTATTATTTGTACTAAATTACAAGAAAGTTAAAGTATGAGAATAAAATATTGTGCAATATTTAAAAATCTCATTGCAAATATTACTAATATATGGTAATATGTAATCAGATTGGTAACGATACCGGTAACATTACCGACATCGTTACCAATTAGGAGACTTTTTCACAACAATAAAGGTTAAGGGGGGATGGAATTTAAGAAATCATGGATAGGTTCTCATCTGTTATTGTTTTGAAAAGCCAGAAATAACAAGTTCAAAAATATAGGAGAGAGAGGTATTTTTATGAAAAGAAAATTAATTAGTATCTTGTTATGTTTAAGCTTATGTATGGCTTTTTTTGCAGGTTGTAGTAAGCAAGACTCCAAGGGAAAAGTTTATTATCTAAGCTTTAAACCGGAATCCGATGAGATTTGGAAAGAGATTGCTAAGGCTTATACCGAAGAAACCGGTGTTGAAGTTGTTGTGAAAACAGCTGCAGCTGGTACTTATGAGCAAACATTAAAAGCAGAGATTTCTAAGAGTAATGCACCTACCTTATTTCAAATCAATGGACCTGTTGGATATCAGTCTTGGAAGGATTATTGTCTTGATTTACAAGGTA